>JBOFJV010000055.1:0-1662 GCA_051657005.1 Legionella sp.
GCCGTAGGCGAAGCAATTGTGACCTTAAAAAAGCGAATAAGTGCATCTGAAGCCCAAAAGGACGCTTGCTTCGCCTACGGCTCGCAACGACGGCATAATGCACCTATAAAATACTACTAAAAAATAAGTGTCGATACCTCAGGACCCAACCTACTTTTAATTGCTTTTGTTTCTTAACTTGATAGCTATGGGAATTGAACCAGGCCAAGCTATGATTCAGGCGTAGGCCGGGCAACAAATTGCCCGACATTTTGGATATTACGACTAATCCCGAAGTGGCTCACAAAAAAGTTGCCAAAGAAACAATAAAACACTGATTAAATCAGCTACCCCACCTGGACTAATCCCCTCTACTGAAAATAAGTGATGCAGTTCTAATGCTTTTTGATGACGCATATGAACACAAGAAATAGCCAACAACTCACCGATCTTGCTTTTTGCATAATCCAACCCCTGACTCCCTTTTTTATACAAAATATTGGTGTCATCGATAAGCGATAAAAGTTACGCATCCGCAAATAAACATGCCGTATCCAGCGATAAGGGATCACTAAAAAGCGTAATGAACGTGGGTAATAATTGAAAAATCAGATCATAACCACGAATTGCCATTTGTTTGGCATCCGTTACTTTGTATTCTCGCAGCACCAAAGCACCATGGCTGTTCGGATTTCCACTGTGTTTTTCTAAATGATGCGGCCCATCTTTAAGTAACTGTTGATGGACGTCAAGCGGTGAAAAGTGTTTCTTTTCTTGAGCTAAACGGTTTACTGAAACACTGATTATACCTAAAGCAAAAATGGCTCCACGATGAGTATTCACGCCATTCGTTCGTTCCAGCATACGTTGTTCTGCTTCAATAGCTATTTGCTTTAATTGATCAAAAGAATGAACTACTAATCCCTTTTTTGTGATGTGATAAAAGTAATGACGCAATGCAAATAAACTTCGATAGAATGTTAGCCCATTCATGTCCTGGTGCGCACCTGCATCAATAAAACTGACGAGTCCTGGTTTGGGGTATGCCTTAACCTCAAAATACAATGCTCTTACTGCCATTTTAGCCAGAGTGCTCTCACAACAAAGGATAGTGTTCATAAAGTTCCGTTCTCGATAGTAAAGCAACACAATCCTTACTTTTACACAATAGTTTTCTTGCTGAGCAATTGAGTAATTCTTTAATTGGAATATATCCGAATAAATGAAATCGCACTTCACCATCAATTGTGCGATTAAATTGTTTTGTGAATGCACTCACTAACTGCCCTAAATCCTTCAGGGAATAACCTTGATAATGAATCAGCAAATCAAGATCAGAGGTTTCATTAACAAAAGAGTCGCCAGATAAATAATGAAATAAAAAAGATCCATAAACGGCTATATCCGAAATGGAGTCAAGTACTGCCAATTGATTAAAATGTTCTACGTCATAAGCATGAGCAAAAAAATCGGCTCTACACCAATTAAGGTGGCACTTTAATCAAATTAGTCTAGACTAACTCATTGATTTAGCGAACAAAAGGAGATTAAAGTGCCGAAGTACAATCTTATCCTAAATTTACCTGGATTTTCCATAGTAAAAGTGAGCTGATATCAACCATTAATATTAGATGTAAGCTATAACCGATTATCCAGTTGTAGTCATTGTCAAAGTAAGAGCAT
>JBOFJV010000056.1:0-3568 GCA_051657005.1 Legionella sp.
ATATTTCGAGTGACTTAAACTCTCATACGATGATGTTGTCATAATTACTCTCCTGTGAAAACGTCAAGTCCACAGCTGTATTTTGACATCATCGTCACTAAATCTGAAGGCTAAGCCTTGAGAGTCTCACTAGTCAAACGAGTGGTTTACCTGTCTTTAAATTAGCGGTTTTCACGAGCATTTAGCGAAACCCGTGGATATTAATGCTTTAAAAGTCTTGCTGAATAAATTACTGGATGAACAGCATGAGTTTGTCTAAACATCCACTTGTCTCCCAATCTCTACGACTGCATTGGGAGAAAGTTGAAAATACTCACTTTCATGTAATGCATTACGCTGCATGAAAGCATAGAGCTTACCTACCCATGTAGGCAACCTATTCCCTACTTTAGCACGCGAAATAATTGTTGCATGTCCCACATAGTATGTAATGTTATCCAGCTCAAGATCATTTTTGCTAATGACTTGTCGAATCACTCTGGGTATATTCGGACGCTCCATAAAACCATAAGAAGCTACAGCCCGCCAAACATTAGGGGAAATTTCGTTTATTGTGATTCGATCACAGCCTTTCACCCAAGGAATTGACTTAGTGTTTACATTTAAAATAAAAATATTTTTCTGCAAAGCCCGATTCTGTCTGACATGCCATATCAACACTGAAGGAGCATCATGAGATGTTCGTGTTAAAAAAACTGCAGTACCTGGTACTCGGGCGATTTGTTCTTCCGTAATATTCGCCATAAAACTATTAATGGGAATTACCGCTTCACTAAGCCGCTCCGAAACTGCTTTTGTTCCTAAATGCCAAATTAACATAATCCCATATACAAAAATGGCGAAAACAATAGGAACAAAGCCCCCCTCCATAAATTTTGATAAATTAGCAGTAAAAAATGCTGCATCTATTATCATAAATAGGCCGATAATTAGTCCAGTTCTTAAAATACCCCAATTCCATATCTCACGGATTCCAATAAACAGCAGTACCGATGTTGCAAGCATTGTTGCCGAGACAGCAATACCATAAGCAGCGGCAAGATGATCTGACTTTCGAAACCCTATGATAAGACCAACGGTTGTTATCATAAGTAACCAATTGGCAACGCCAATATAGATTTGCCCATATCCTTCAGATGATGTCTGTGTGATCCGCAATCTGGGTAACCATCCTAATTGAATTGCTTGTCGAGTCATAGAAAAGGTGCCACTAATAATTGATTGACTGGCAATAATCGTTGCGATAGTTGCCAATACGACCAATGGAATCAAACAGGAAGAAGGACATAGCCGATAAAATATATTATCGGATAATGGCACCCCATCCAGCACTAATGCCGCTTGTCCGGCATAATTAAGAACAAGACTTGGAAATACAAGCCCCAACCAGGCAAAACGAATTGGCTTTGCCCCAAAATGGCCCATGTCGGCATAGAGCGCCTCCGCTCCGGTAACACATAAAAATACGCCGCCAAGCACCAAAAAACCCTTGATGCCATGGGAAAAGAGATAAGCAAGACCATAATAAGGATTAAGTGCTTTCAATACGGTAGGATGCTGAATAATACCCAATAAACCTAAAATACTAAGCGTAATAAACCATATCCCCATCACAGGCCCAAAAATTTTTCCAATCTTAGCTGTTCCTTTGTACTGAATGGCAAAAAGCGTGATGAGAATAGCAACCGATAAAGGTAAAACATAGGGAGTCAAGGATGGAGTAATTATATTTAACCCCTCCAGTGCAGAAAGAACAGAGATTGCTGGAGTAATGGCACCATCACCGTATATCAACGCGGCCCCAAATAACCCAACAGCCACGATTATGGGACTACTATGAAGCTTTATTCCCAACAATGACATTAATGCTAAAATACCTCCTTCGCCATCGTTATCAATATCCATTGCAAAATAAACGTATTTAATTGTAGTCACAATGATGAGTGTCCATGCAATAAGAGACAGTGATCCCAATATTGCATTAGTATCGAGATTATCACCGATAAGCGTTAATACTGTTTTAAAGGTATAAAGTGGACTGGTGCCAATATCGCCAAAAACGATACCCAAAGCGGAAATGCTCAGTAAAGTTAAACCGGTGTTTGGAACGGAATTCTTCATCATGTATGATTTATCCAAGATCTAAGACAATAGTGACATAGGGTTTGCGCATATGTATGCACATACCTTAGCCAATTCAATAACTCATATTTTACCTACTGGCATTATGTAAAAAGAGATTTCTTCACTAGGAAGCGCGAGTATTGCTCGATAAGCTGTTGCATCCAAAGCACCAATAGTAACGGTTCCCAGTCCTAAAGAAACTGCCTCCAGGCACACATTTTGTGCTGCATGCCCAATTTCCATATGCACAAATTGTGTGCCTCCATTGCCATATCTCTTTACAGTTCGCCCATATATCCCAGTCATTACTATATTCATTGGTGCATGCTTTATCGAATTTTGATTAAGCGCAGCGGAAGTTAATGCAGCCCGCTTATCCCCTTCAACTATAAGTGTTAGTGCATTTTCTGCAGGTAAATAATGATAGATTCCTGCTGGTAAATCACGGACATTGCCGCTAACAAGATAAACCTCCAGGGGGTACAATCCACCAGCTGAAGGTGCTGTTCGAAATACCTTTGGCGACGTGTTCCCTTGCGCAGCCCAGAGTAATTGTGATACCTGTTGTAACGTCATAGCCTCGTCTTTGTATTGTCGTACCGACCGACACTGTTTTAATGCTTTTTCAATTGAGGTTGAACCGCCATAAACAGGTGTGGGTAATTTGATTTTAACTTCGGTATTTACACGTGTAGAAGGTGTTGGTTTATTTATCTCTTGTATAATAAGAATTAAAATCATCACGCTTACAATTATAAAAAACACTATCCAAAGCTTTTTCGATGAATTATTAACCGAGTGCATATCTATTTCCCTTAGGTATGGTGTCAGATGAACTATTTTATCAAGATTCCTGGTTTATTATAAATAATTTACTGTGACACAAAAAGGCTCTTAACTTATTTTTTGATTATTGGAGGTCTAACTCACATGATACAAGCAACTCACCACAAAATTTTTTCTTCATTATAATTTGGGTGCTGCCATTTATTGAAAAGTTCTAAAAATTGATTAATCACACGGTCTTCCTCTCTCCTCTTAAGAAAATAAGCATAGAAAGGAAGCTGAATATCTATCTCACTCATGCTTAACACTTTGAGATGGTCAGAAATCAGGTGTTGAAATGTTTGTGCCTGCTCTTTAAACGATTTTATTGCGCTGTTATATGAAACAAGCATAGGGAACAAATTGACTTGCAGCTTCGGTAAGCGTTATTTTTGAGCCATCTACAATAAACAAACGTTCGCCTAGTTCATTAGCTGGTAGAGTTAACCAGTCACCTGGCCACCCACCCATTTAGAACCAATCGTGCCCTACTAAGGCAATGGGCTCAAGACAATTTCATTACATACTCATACCTTATCAATCAGAACAATCGGTGTATTATTTTTGCATCTGGTAGTGGATGCTTCTTTACGAATAGGTCGAATTTATTCCAGTCGAA
>JBOFJV010000057.1:0-17172 GCA_051657005.1 Legionella sp.
CTCCCACGTTTACACTATCGCTTTCGTTGCACGCCATGCTCTCAGACTCCGGAGGCGGCGAATGATTCGAACCGATTTATTATCTCATTCACTGTTGCCTTCAGGTATCAAAAGACCATGGGCAACCTCTCATACTAAACTTAACGGAGCTCAATCACTTCAACATTGCGGCTTACGGCTTACAACTTCCTTTGCCTACGCTTAACCATACGCGTTACCACATACAGCCCAAGGCTAAGTACGAAATGCGCTCGGTCGCGCTTTCCCGGTAGAACTTTCAGCTACTAACGGTCGTGCAATTTCGTGGCGCACTTTAATAGTATTTTTATGTGCATTAGGCCGTCGTTGCGAACCGCAGGCGAAGCAGCGTCCTTTTGGGCTTCAGATGCACTGATTCTCTTTTTTAATGTCACTGGATTGCTTCGCCAAGGCTCGCAACGACAGATTTTGTGCTAAAAACCTACTTGCAGAATAAGTGTCTATACCTCAGGGCCAACCTAATTTTGATTGCTTTTGCTTCTTAGTCTCGTAGCCTGGGTGCATCGAAGCGGAACCAGGGGTTCTGAGTCACATCAATAACCACGGGTTACGCTTCGCTGCATCCAGGCTACCATTCGCTCTTAAGTTGACGCCATTACGTGACTTATTATCCATACGCAGGTTATAAATTAGGCGCCACTACCAATTAACGTGATTTTTAATTGACGTCCACATACCCAAGCCTTAGTCAAATCACTCATTACTTCTTTAGGCATGCCTTTGGGCAAAAGGACAGTCGAATGATCATCATGGATTTTAAGTCCGGTGATGTGTTTGCTTTGCAAACCTGCTTCATTTGCAATAGCGCCCACAATATTACCTGGTTTCACTCCATGAATCTTACCTACATCAATACGGAATAAATCTTGGTCTATCGATGACTCCTCAGTCGTTCGCTTACGGCCTTTCTTGTCGCTTGAAAAACCATTACGGTCATCTGCACGACGTTCGAATTTATCAAATTTATCGAATTTACTTCCTCGCTCAACTCGTCCTTCTTTCATTGCTCTGGGCGCTTTAGGAAGAGATTGTTCTTTTTGCCATGGCAGGTCTTTGTTTAACAACAAGGCAAGTGCTGCTGCCGCATCTACTGCTGACACACCGTGTTCATTAATGTATTCTTCAACGATTCGCTTGTATCCAGCGATGTGTTCATGTTCCAGACGTGCTGCGATACTGGCCATAAAACGTTGTTGGCGTACAACATGAATCGTATGATCATTAGGTACAGTTACTTTTGCAATACGCTGGCGTGTATGTCGCTCAATGTTCGTAATTAAACGCGCTTCTTTAGGCGTTACAAATAAAACAGCGACGCCATAACGCCCGGCTCTTCCTGTTCTACCAATACGATGTACGTACGTTTCATTATCATGAGGTAAATCATAGTTAATCACATGGGTGACTCGTTCCACATCCAAGCCACGTGCGGCAACATCTGTCGCAACTAAAATATCGATAGCCCCTTGTCTGAATTGAGCAATAACCCGCTCACGCAATGCTTGGGTAATATCACCATGAATCGCCATAGCGCGCATTCCATTTTGTTGCAACAACTCAGCAACCTCTTCAGTGCTGCTTTTCGTGCGCACGAATACGATGACCCCTTGATGCTCTTCAACTGCTAATATACGTAACAATGCATCCGGTTTTTGATGTCCAGATGCAAATAAAAAGCGCTGCTCGATACTTTTTACAGTCGCAGTCTCTGCACGAATTTCTATGGATGCTGGATTGTGCAAATAAGTATTTGCTATTTGGCGAATACGATGAGGCATCGTCGCTGAAAACAGACCGACTTGTCTCTGTTCAGGAAGTTTTGCCATAATGGCTTCAATGTCTTCAATGAACCCCATCCGCAACATTTCATCTGCTTCATCAAGAATAAAAGTACGTAAATTTTCTAAGCGCAAAGAATTTTTATCGATATGGTCCAAAATTCGCCCTGGAGTACCAACCACTACTTGCGCTCCGGAGCGTAATTGTTTTAATTGACGGCTGTAATCTTGCCCGCCACACAAAACAGCAATAGTAATGCCGCGTTGATTCGCACTTAATAATTCAAATTGTTCTGCAACTTGAATAGCGAGCTCTCGTGTTGGCGCCACGATGAGTGCTTGAGTGCCATGCACCGCAGATGATAAATTTTGCAAAATAGGTAAAGCAAAAGCTGCTGTTTTACCTGTTCCTGTTTGCGCCAAAGCAATCGCATCACGTCCTTCCAACAACAAAGGAATCGTTTGTGCCTGAATTGGCGAAGGGGTAGTAAACTTCATATCCTCGAGTGCTTTATTTAATGCATCTGAAAAATTAAAGGAAGTGAAGCTTGTTATTTCTTGAGACATAAGAATCCTGATCGTGTAAAACGTAACCTAAAAAGGCAAAGTAATATAAATTTTGCACAGTATAATAACAAAATAAACAAAATAATGCACTACATTTATGAAAATATCAGTGGAAAAGAGTTGTTGTGTCCGTTCTGCTCATAGTTCTCCCTGAAGAGAAACAGACATTATAGCGTAGCGCTGAGGGCTCTATGAAAAATTTAACCAAAGAAATCTCAGCTTTTACCAAACCCGTTCGTCCTGAGGAGTGGCAACGCCACATCTCGAAGGTCCTATGCCAAGACTTCGAGACAGTGCTTTGCCCCTCTTCAGTCCAAACTGACTGATGTAGACTGGAGCAAAAGCTTTTTTTGGCTAAAATCTGCATCTATTCCTCAGTGCGTCGCGTAACCCGGTTTATTGATTTGCGGTACGATGTATTTTTTTCATTGTTTAAATCAATGCAGCCAAACGGCATGCTTGATCAATGGCGTGGCGTGCGTCAAGCTCTAATGCTTTGTAAGCGCCACCGACCAAATGAACACTCCTACCGGCTTCTTTTAAATGCACATACAGATCAGCCAGCTCCTGTTGGCCCGCGCAAATAACCACTGTATCTACGGCCAAAACTTGCGGTTTTTCATTGAGATGTACATGCAATCCTTCATCATCAATTGCGTCGTAGCTGACACCAGATATCATTTTAACGTTTTTATGTTTGAGACTGGAGCGATGAATCCAACCTGTTGTTTTGCCCAAACGTTTCCCCATTTTCTCTTTTTTTCGCTGCAATAAATAAACCTCACGCGGACTTGGCGTCACTTCGGGAGTCTTAATACCGCCTCGATGTTTTCCGTACACATCAATCCCCCATTCGTTGTAAAAATGCTCTTTGGAAGCTTGATGCTCATGGGTTAAAAATTCAGCTACATCAAAACCTATTCCACCCGCACCAATAATGGCAACACGTTGACCCACTTCTTTTCTTCCAGTGATCACATCGATGTAACTTGCTACTTTATGATGATCTATCCCTTGAATCTCTGGAACGCGAGGTTTGATTCCACTGGCTAAAATAACTTCATCAAAATCCTGCAAGCGCGCTACGGTTGCTTCTGTGTTTAAATGAATCGTTACCTTAAATTTCTCTAATTGATAATTAAAATAATCTAAAGTGTGTTGGAAAATTTCTTTACCGGGAATTTTTTTCGCCAGATTAAATTGTCCACCTATTTGATTGCTTTTTTCAAATAAAGTCACATTATGTCCACGCTCAGCAGCAACAGCAGAAAAAGCGAGTCCTGCAGGACCTGAACCTACTACAGCAATGGATTTAGGCTCTGCTGTGACTTCATAAATCAATTCTGTTTCATTGCAAGCACGCGGATTAACCATACAAGAGGCCGTTTTATTGACAAAAACACGATCAAGACAGGCTTGATTACAGGCAATACACACATTAATCGCCTTACTTTCACCTAATTTTGCTTTTTCAGCAAATAGAGGATCAGCTAAAAAAGGTCTTGCCATAGACACCATATCCGCAACACCTGACTCAATGAGCTCGTTTGCCAACTCAGGTGTATTAATGCGATTGGAAGTGATAACGGGTATTTTAACCTCAGGTTTCAAATGTTGGGTCAAGTGAGTAAACGCAGCCGCTGGCACCATTGTAGAGATCGTTGGAATTCGTGCCTCATGCCAGCCAATGCCTGTATTAATTAAAGTGGCTCCTGCCTCTTCAATCGCCTTCGCCAGAATAACAATTTCTTCCCAACTGCTGCCATCAGCAATTAAATCAAGCATGGATAAACGGAAAATAATAATAAAGTGTTCACCTACTGCTTCGCGTACACTTCGAACCACTTCAATCGGGAAACGAATACGGTTGGTATAACTACCACCCCATTCATCCTGACGTTGGTTGGTATGCGTGACAATAAATTGATTCAGTAAATATCCTTCACTGCCCATAATTTCCACACCATCATAACCCGCCATTTGCGCAAGTCTGGCACAACGAGCAAAATGCCTGATGGTCTTTTTAATTCGATACTGACTCATGACCCACGGCTTAAAAGGGCTAATCGGTGATTTAATGCCACTGGGTGCCACAATAAAAGGATGATAACCGTAACGACCAGCATGCAAAGCTTGCAGGATAATTTTACCTCCAGCCTCATGCACTGTGTGCGTAATTAATTCGTGTCGATGTTGTTCTTTACTGTTTGTTAGCTTCGCTGCAAAAGAAGCTAAACGACCTGCTCTATCTGGCGCAAAACCACCTGTGGTGATTAAGCCGACTCCTCCTAGCGCTCTTTCACGATAAAATTGAGCCAACCGATTTAAGCTTTCTTTATCCTCTTCAAGGCCGGTATGCATTGACCCCATCAACAAACGATTTTTTAATTGAGTAAAGCCTAAATCCAAAGGCTGGAATAGCGCCTTAAACGGGATATTATCAATTATCAACTCCATGAGTTCCCTCACAAAAATACCAAAATAAAAAGTATAAACTTTGTTTGTGTCTTTTCACAGAGAAACTGTTAAGAAAATTAATGGCGTACTTGAAAACGATTGGCAATAAAGGCACCTGTTAAAGTAATGCCGCACCCAAATAAAGAAAGTGCTGAAGGCTGTTCATTGAGTAATAAAAAGCCCATTAATGTCGATACGATTGGAAGAGCATATAAAGTTATTGACGCATTGGAAGCGGATAAATATTTTAGTGCATAACCCCAAGCCAAATAGGCAATTGCCGCAGGAAAAATCCCCATATAAACCACTGCTACTGTAGTCTGGACATCAGCTCCTCGTACTTGCTGAAGTAAATCATGCAGAAAGATAGAGAGCAATAAAGTACCACCCCACATAACCCAGGCAATAATTGCAACAGGATGATACATTTTGACGAATTGCTTTTGAATAATGGTTAAGATAGCGCCCATCAACGCAGACACCAGGATGGCTAAGATACCTTGTTGCATTCCTGGCTCTGAATTCTCGCCAACTGCCAATAAAACCAGGCCCAAGATACTGATTAAGATACCAAACCAGACACCGCGATTTAATTTTTCTTGTAAAAAAATGAGCGATAAAATCACCGTCAACACCGGCATTAAACCAATGACAAAACTGGCAATACCAGCAGAAACACTCAACTCACCATAATTTAAACAGATGTTATAAACGCCTATTCCAGCCATCCCGGCAACAAGCAATTGGAGCCGATCTTTCCAGGGCACGCGTTTCTTAATCCCAAGACTATAGTAAATGATGCAGATACACACTGAAGCAACCGCAAAACGCAACAGTGCAAGTGCTCCAGGAGTATAGCCATTTAATCCAATGCGTATTCCCACGAATGCAGAAGCCCATAAAACGATAGCAATAATCACAACAAAGCTCACTTTAAGAGAGTGCATCACCTGCATCCATAATAAAAAGAATGTGATTATTGTATCAGAATTACACTAAAGAATCACGGCAAAGCAGTCAGTAAAAGAATAATGATCGCCACAATGGCTCCTGTTTTTAAGTTCTTTTTTTGGAAAATGCAATTTTATTGAAAGCCAAGTGAAAAAATATTTGTCATATCTTTTTTTATAATCTACTTTTAAAGAAGGTCCTAATGAGGATGCTGCTATGGCTGACCCCTTCTCCGAACTCGATCAGATACTGCAAGCAGTATTTAATTTAGCCCCCGTTAGGAATGGGGAATATGCCCTACCTCCAATTCGACGTTTAGAAATAGCCCTTAAAAATTATCATAGTGAATCTGATAAAGTTGCCTTTGATCAATTGGTCAGTGCAATAAAAGCGGTCGTACCTTATATTGAAGGTTGGCGCATCGATTTTGAACCCATTAAAGCAACAATCAACTCATTCGCTCAGAGATACCAACTGGATATCGATTGGAATGACATCCCTTTCTCTAGTGACAAGTACTTGGGGTTATTTAGTCATGATGCCAGTCCAATCGATTTTTCGTTTATTGATTTTGCGAACAACAATATCGAAGAATTGATTGATACATTAAACCAATGTCTTCGTCAGAAAGGATTTGCCACACTACTTAAAGAGTATATAGAAAAAAATCCACACTATTTATTTAACATCATCACTAAGTCTGAAACCTATTTTCTTGAAATTGCCAAAACACGTCTCAGTCTTTTTCTAACGGATGAGCAAATCATCAGGGCAATAATATACTATTTACCCGATCCTGAACTATTAGAAACCCATTCTAATCCCAATCAGTTTGTAGAGGAAACCATGAGGAAATGGAATGAGGCATTAAAATTTGGACGCTCTATTTCTAACGCACTAAACAGCAAGGATGCACAAGAAGCGGCTCAAGATAATGTTTTCTTTAGTCGTTACCATAGCGATCGAGATAACAATCGTCGCCAACATGGCGAACAGGCTTCCACAGAAGATGCAGAACAGATCCCTCCTCACAGTAGTGGAAGAGGGCTAGGTAGGTAGTTCAATTAAATAGTTAATAAGTAAACCCGAGGTTCATCGAAAATTCCCCCGGGCGACTTGCGCTTAATCCAATAAACCTAAAGACTTCACTGTATCGCGCTCTTGCCTTAATTCGTCCAATGTCTTATTAAACATCTCGCGACAGTACTCATTCTGAGTCAACCCTTCAACAACTTTTAATTGGCCTTGCTCACGACGGCATGGAACGGAGAAAATTAAACCTTCATCAACACCATACTCACCTTGAGAAGAACGACACATAGAAAATGACTCACCTGCTGGAGTATCATTAACTAAATGACTCACGCCAGTAATTACCGCATTCGCAGCAGATGCAGCAGAAGAAGAACCGCGTGCTTTAATTACTGCAGCGCCTCGTTGTTGCACGGTCGAAACAAAGGTGTCTTTCAACCATGCTTGATCAATCACTTGTGCTGCAGATACACCATTAATCTTCGCATTGTAAAAATCAGGATATTGAGTCGAAGAATGGTTCCCCCAGATTGTCATTTGGGTAACTGCAGTAATATCAACACCTGCTTTTTGAGCTAATTGGGTGCGTGATCTTAATTCATCCAACGTAGTCATCGCAAAAAAACGATCGTTAGGAATGTCTTTCGCGTGATGCATTGCAATTAAACAGTTCGTATTGCAAGGGTTACCTACCACAAAAACGCGCACGTCATCACTGGCATTATCATTAATCGCCTGACCTTGTTTGGTAAATATTCCGCCATTAATTTGCAAAAGATCTGAACGTTCCATGCCTTGTTTGCGTGGCACAGAGCCTACTAATAAAGCCCAGTTTATTCCATCCATCGCTTTATTCATGTCTGAAGTGAAAACAATGCGCTTTAATAAAGGAAAGGCGCAATCATCCAGTTCCATCGCTACCCCTTCCAAGGATGGAAGCGCTGCTTCAAGTTCAAGTAAATTTAACTCCACTTCAGTATTCGCACCAAACATTTGCCCCGAAGCGATACGAAACAATAAAGCATAACCAATCTGTCCTGCTGCTCCAGTAACAGCAACTCTAACTCGTTTATTTGCCATGTGATTTCCTTTTATTTTTGGGTAACCAATTCAAATTCGTTCTTGTCATTTTGTAAGAAAAAATTGCACTATATGGTTACAGTTTTTGTGACTCGACGCGCAACATGATACTATTGCATTTTCAAACAAGCCAGTCTAAAAAGAGTAATGATTCCTTTATCGTTGTACATTCACATTCCGTGGTGCATTCGCAAATGCCATTACTGCGATTTTAACTCACATAAAAGCCATGAGACCTTACCTGAGCATCATTATGTTCAAGCACTCATTGCTGATTTAAAAAATGATTTAGCGCATTTTGAAGCACGTGAAATCAGCTCTATTTTCATTGGCGGCGGGACGCCGAGTCTTTTTTCTGCTCACGCCTATGATGCTTTATTTCATGAATTAAAAAAGTGCCTATCTTTTGCTCAAGACATTGAAATCACAATGGAAGCAAATCCAGGAACTGTAGAGCAACAACGTTTCACTGAGTACCGACAATTAGGAATTAATCGCTTGTCATTGGGCATTCAAAGTTTCAATCCCAAACATTTGCGCGTCCTTGGCCGCATCCACGATGCACAACAAGCTCATCGCGCCATAGACTCCGCTCGCAATGCCGGTTTTAGTAATCTTAATCTCGACATCATGCACGGTTTACCGCAACAAACCGTTGCCGAGGGCCTTGATGATGTACGCGCTGCATTAGCGCATCAACCAGAACATTTATCCTGGTATCAACTCACAATAGAACCCAACACCGTGTTTTACAAAAAAAATACGCCCTTGCCCTCGGAAGATGAAGCCTGGGTTTTGGAAGAAGAGGGATTTACTTTGCTTAGAGAAGCAGGCTTTGAACGCTATGAAATTTCAGCTTTTGCAACTGCGAATCGGCAAGCACAACACAACCTGAATTATTGGCTATTTGGCGACTACTTCGGTATAGGAGCAGGAGCTCATGGTAAAATAACCACTAAAAATGGCATCGTAAGAACACGCAAACACCGACAACCTAAAGAATATCTTGATGCAAGTAAACCCTTTTTGGCCCATATGGAAACAGTCAGCGAGCACGATCTTCTTTTTGAGTTTATGCTGAATACTACCCGTTTGGAGCAAGAAATTCCTTTGGCACTGTTTACACGCACTACAGGCTTGCCCTTAGATAAGTTACTTCCCAAACTGCAACTCGCCGAACAAAAAAAATTAATTGCCTTAACTAAGGCATACTGGCAAGTCACCCCTCTGGGAAGACGTTATACAAACGATCTGCAAGCTTTATATTTGTAACGCAACACAACATGACAATCCAAAAAACGCATCAATTTATTAAAATAATCAACAATGATCCTAAAATGTGGCTACTACTTGCTTGCAAATAAAGCTTCATTAATAATTAAGTTACTTTCCGGAAAAGGAGCAATCGGTGATATTATTCGTATTCTTAGTGGTTCTTGCTTATTTAATGGGTTCTATCTGCTCTGCAGTTCTTGTGTGCAAATCATGTTCTCTTCCTGACCCACGTACTGAAGGCTCAAAAAATCCTGGTGCAACAAATGTCTTACGCATCGCCGGAAAACAATATGCGGCATTGGTTATGGTTGCTGATTTGCTTAAGGGAACAATCCCTGTTCTCATCGCGAAAGGTTTGGGAGCCAGTCCAATCACGGTAGGGTTTACTGCTTTAGCCGCCGTAATTGGCCATATGTATCCCCTTTTTTTTGAATTTAAAGGTGGAAAAGGAGTTGCTACTGCAATAGGTGCAGTATTAGGTTTTGAGTTTATCGTTGGAGTTATGGTTGCGGCAACCTGGCTCATTGTAGCGAAATTCTCTCGTTACTCTTCTTTGGCATCCATCATTTCCATTGGTTTAGCACCATTTTACTCCCTGCTCATCCTCCAGCGCCTGGATATATTTCCCCCCATTTTCATTATGGCTCTATTCATACTTTACAAACATGGCAATAATATTACGCGCTTAATCGACAAAACCGAGCCCAAAATTCAGTTAAAGCAAAATATGATTCACGAAATCATGGCGGATGAACCCACCTCATCTGTTGCCACTAAGAAAGAAGCAGCCGTGACTCCAGAAGTTACTGTTGCAATTGAAGAAACCACTATCGTGGTAACTGCAACAAAAGAAACAAAACCCAAAACATCCAAGACCAAAACCACCAGCAAAATAACGAAAGAAACTGAAAAAACCAAAGACAACTAAAAAACCCGCCACAGCAAAAACCAAAAAACATAAAAAAGAATAAGGAAAGCAAATTGGGTCCAACGTAGCGGAACCCTGGTTCCGCTACGCTGCGCCCAGGCTACGGATAGTGCCTGGAAAATGTAGCCTGGTTGCTGGCTAAAAGAAGGGTTTGGCGCAATGCTTAATCGAGATTACACGCTAAAGGCCATCGCGGTTTAACCTCGACACCATTACTTGAATCTTTTTCGCCCTTCACCATCCGTAAACAACCCGCATAAGCAATCATTGCACCATTATCCGTACAATACTCTAAAGCAGGAAAGTAAATTGCCACGCCAATATCGTGTATCCATTCCTGTAACCCAGCACGCAAGGCTTTATTGGCACCAACACCACCAGCAACAACTAATTGCTTGCATCCCGTTTCCTGTACGGCTCTTTTGCATTTAATCATTAACGTTTCAACAACTGCTTGTTGAAATGCTTTCGCAATTTCAGAACGAGTACGCTCTTCTTTTGCGCTTTGATTCCACGTATTTAAGGCATAGGTTTTTAAGCCACTGAAACTAAAATCAAGACCAGGTCTATCGGTCATCGGGCGTGGAAATCGATAAGGAGTGGACTCACATTGATCGGCCAGTGCTGCCAGCACTGGGCCTCCTGGGTAAGGAATGCCCATAAGTTTGGCCGTTTTATCAAAAGCCTCGCCGACTGCATCATCCAAAGTATCACCGAGCAAACGATACGCCCCCATCGCGTTGACTTCAAAAAGTTGGCAATGCCCGCCTGAGACTAAAAGCGCAATAAAAGGAAAATCAAGCGACGGGGTTTCCATTTTGGCGGCTAATAAGTGTGCTTCTAAATGATGGATGGCTAAAGCAGGAATCTGTAACGCATAAGCCAGGCTTTTGGCAAAACACGAACCAACGAGCAACGCCCCAATTAATCCAGGACCCGCAGTATAGGCAATACCGTCTAATTCTTTTTTATCGCGCCCCTCCTGGTGTAACACTTGATCCAACAAAGGGACTAAATAATTTACATGATCACGAGAAGCTAACTCAGGCACCACGCCACCATGAATTCGATGCGTGTAAATTTGAGAATGCAAAGCGTGGGCTAATAAACCCAATTCTGAATCATAAAGAGCTAACCCGGTTTCATCGCATGAAGACTCAATGCCTAATACCAACATGAGGAACCTGATAATAATTAAATAATGTGGGGATTGTAACACATTCGGCAATTGAAAAGAGTTTAAGAACATTAAGCAGACTCTATAAATTTCTCACAATGAAAAATCGATTGATGGTGATAAAGCATCCTGATAATGACCACAGCAATCTAATTAAGGAGAAAATAAGCTCGAAAAGGAGAATGAAAAAAGACTCTGATACACAAATAGTGGCAATGCTTCTTTTTAATTGGAATAACCAAGCTCAAGAGTTTTTTGTGGATTCACAGACATTTCACAAATAATACAACAATTTTATATTAGAACTTGACGAGTGGACAAAGTCGCACTAGAATTTCCCACCTATTAAGATCAAATAACCAGGGGACTAATTTAATGCCTACCGTTCGCGTCAAAGAAGGCGAAAATCCAGAATACGCACTGCGCCGTTTCAAGCGCTCTTGTGAAAAAGCCGGTATTTTAACCGAATTACGCCGTCGTGAGTTTTATGAAAAGCCAACTGCTGAGCGTAAACGCAAACAAGCTGCTGCTGTAAAGCGTCATTTGAAGAAAATTTCTCGTGACTCTTCTACACGACAACAAGGTGCTAAACGCCGACGTAAATAGGATTTGTCTATCCTGTATTTTTACCAGGTCACAGATACTTCGCGCCGTCATCCGTAAATTTATGACATTAGTGATGTATTACATGTGGCCTTTTGCTTGTCAGATTATCGGTTTTATGGTGTCAACTTAAGAGCACATTGTAGTCTGGGTGAAGTGTAGTCGGAACCAGGGGTTCTGAGCCATCAATAAACCATGGTTCCGCTACACTTCACCCAGGCTATACAGTACACTGCCGTCTTTGCAAACGAAGTGAAGCAATCAAGAACAGAATTCGAACGAAGCATTGCCCTGGATTGCTTCGCCAAGGCTCGCAAAGACGCAATTGACATGACCGGTGAACAGTTACTGCCATTTTCTCTTAAAAAGGAATAAAAAATGACTATTAAAGAACGTCTCAACAATGACATTAAAGACGCAATGCGTGCCAAAGAGAAAGAGCTATTATCTACATTACGTTTGATCACTGCCGCAGTAAAACAAGTTGAAGTTGACGAGCGCATCGATGTTGATGATGAACGGATGCTGGTCATTCTGGATAAAATGAGCAAACAACGCAAAGAATCAATCACCCAATATGAAAAAGCAAACCGCGATGACTTGGTTGCTCAAGAACAATTTGAATTAAATATACTGAAAAAGTACCTCCCAGAACCTTTAGCAGCTGCAGAAATTGAAAAAATGATCGATGTTGCAGTTGCAACAACTGGCGCTGAAAAAATGGCCGATATGGGTAAAGTAATGGCGCTTTTAAAACCAGGCTTGCAAGGACATGCTGATATGGCACAAGTCAGCAGTTTAATTAAGGCTAAGTTAAGCTGAGGTAATTATGTCTGGCTTAATCCCTCAGCCATTCATTGATGACCTGCTGCACCGAACGGATCTGGTTGAATTAATTGACAGCTATGTTCCCTTGAAAAAAAGAGGGAACAGCTATGTTGCGTGCTGTCCTTTTCATAATGAAAAATCCCCTTCGTTTAATGTCGTTGCCAAAAAGCAATTTTATCACTGCTTTGGCTGCGGGGCTTCAGGAAATGCAATCAGCTTTGTAATGAATTACCTGAATCAGGGATTTATCGATGCGGTAGAAACGCTTTCCACCCGTGTAGGTTTAACGATTCCTCGTGACAATCAAAACGAAAAGCAAAATGCCTCACAAGACCTTTATAAGCTTTTATCCTCAGTCAGTTTGTACTATCAAAAAAAACTAAAACACGAAGGGCAAACTGCCATTGATTATTTACGCGTTCGTGGTTTAAGTGGTGAAATTGCAAAGCTGTATCAATTAGGTTTTGCACCTGAAGGATGGCATCACCTGGAAAAAGCATTTCCTCGCAATCAACGTGATCTGATCGCCACAGGCATGCTGATAAAAAGTGATGAAGGAAAAATTTATGACCGCTACCGCAATCGCGTTATGTTCCCAATCCACGATCGCCATGGACGCATTATTGGTTTTGGGGGACGCGTACTTGATGCAGAACAAAAGCCCAAATACCTCAACTCACCTGAAACGGTCATTTTTCAAAAAAGTCGTGAACTTTATGGCTTACATCAAATTCTTAGTCAACAGAAATCAGTGGACTCAATTATTATTGTTGAAGGCTATATGGATGTCATCGCCTTAGCGCAACATGGAATTTGCAATGCAGTGGCCACTTTAGGAACTGCAACAAGTACCTATCATATCCAATTATTGGCCAAACATACCAAATCCCTAATCTTTTGTTTTGATGGCGACAATGCAGGAAAACAAGCCGCCTGGCGAGGTCTTGAAAGCAGTTTACCGCATTTAAATGTGGGTTTAGACGCAAGTTTCATGTTTTTACCAGATGGGCATGATCCAGACAGTCTGGTGAGAGCGGAAGGCCATGAGCATTTTTTAAACCGAATCAAACAAGCAACCCCATTACACCGTTTTTTCTTTGACACGTTGGCAAAGGATCTCAACCTCTTAAGGCCCGCTGGGAAAACCCAACTCATTAATTTGGCCAAACCATTCTTACAAAAAATGGATGATGGTTCATACACACAATTACTCATAGAAGATCTCGCGCGTTTAACACATATCGAAACCCATCGACTGATCCAGATCATTACTTCAGAACAATCTAAAGAGGCGCCACAAGAACAGGTAATGACAATTGCTCGAACACCTGTACGCATTGCTGTTGCCCTATTACTGCAACATCCTGAAATTTATGCACAGAACATGCAACAAATTGATCTCAGTCGTTTTGATCCAGAAGAACATGAAATTGTGTTGCAACTGCTGCGTCAACTTGCATCAAATCCACAAGCCACCACTGCGACCTTGATTGAATCCTGGCGTAATCATGCTTATTTTGATTCCATCAATAAATTAGCAGCCTGGGATCATCAAGTACCTGAACAAGAATTAATGAAAGAATTTATTGATATTGTCTTATTTTTACAAAAACAAAATCAAGCATTGACCATTCGTCAATTGATTAATAAATCACGCCAACACGGTTTAAGTGAAACAGAAAAAATCAAGTTGCTCGCTATGTTAAAAGAACGGCATGTTTAATATCAGAGCACTCCATAAGCTTCATAGCACCTCGATACATACACTTAATTACAGACAACATTTTTATTATAGATTTTTTACAGCAATTTGGTTAAAAAATGAAGCCGAAATTTGTTAAAGATCAATAAAATCCTTCTGAATGAAGCAATTAAAAAAAGCCGTGAAAAATCGCTGGTATGTTCATGCCAGCCGGTTTATAATTATAATATTTTGTAATCCTAAATAAGCAATCCAAATACAGACAAGCAGTATGAATGCTGCTGGTTTCATTGTTTTTTAGGGTAGTGTCCAATTGTCCCTAGAAGAAGTGCCTATGACCATGAATGATCAAGAACAGCAAAGCTCACAGATAACCAAAGTCATTAGCCTCGGAAAAGAGCAGGGGTATCTTACTTACAGCCAAATTAACGACTTACTGCCGAATATAGTCGACACCGAACATTTTGATGTCATCATTAGCATGCTCGAAGGCATGAACATCAAAGTTTTTGAACTACCACCCGGTGATGATGAATTAGCACTGTTGCTTAACACAGAAGAAGTACCTGATATTGAAGAAGCCGCGATGGTACTAGCCTCCGTGGACAAAGAAACGGGCCGAACCACTGATCCTGTACGCATGTACATGCGCGAAATGGGTACCGTAGAGCTATTGACTCGTGAAGGTGAAATCCGCATCGCCAAACGCATTGAAGAAGGCATTTATCAAGTCCTTAAATCACTGGCTCATTATCCTGAAACCGTGCAACTGGTTCTTGATGATTATGACCGTTTTAATGCCCAAGAAATTCGTCTCAATGAAATCATTAGTGGTTTTGCTGATGTTGAAGATGAAATGGCACCCGCTTCCAATATTGGCTCCATGCTTGATGAAGAACAACAAGAGGCCATTCTTTTGTCTGAAGAAGAAGATGAAAACGGAGAAGGCGAAGGTGGCATGAGTGAAGTCGATGATGGCCCAAGCCCTGAGCAAGCCAAAGCGTATTTTGATGAACTGCGCGACACATTTGAAACCGCTGTGGTTGTATTAAAAGAACATGGTAGAACGCATAATAAAACCATAAAAGCACTGGATACCATGTCGGAATCCTTTTTAAAGCTTAAGCTGACTTCCAGACAAGTCGATCGCTTAACACGCCATTTCCGTCAATTACGCAATCATATTCGAGAATTTGAACGCAGTATCATGCGTCTTTGCATCGAAAAAGCACGTATTCCACGAAAACTGTTTATAGAGACATTCCCAGGTCAAGAAACCGATATGGCATGGCTCAATAGCATTATTTCCACACACGGGAAGAAACTGGATCTGAACCGTATTCAGGAATATACAGAAGAAATTTTACGCATCCAATCCCGACTCGTTTCTTTCGAAATAGAATACGGCTTAACGATCGGGGAGATTAAAGACATCAATCGTAAAATGTCTATTGGTGAAGCCAAAGCGCGACGTGCTAAAAAAGAAATGGTTGAAGCAAACCTGCGTCTGGTTATTTCTATAGCCAAAAAATACACCAACCGTGGCCTGCAATTCCTTGATTTAATTCAAGAAGGGAATATCGGTCTCATGAAAGCTGTAGATAAATTTGAGTACCGTCGTGGTTATAAATTCTCGACCTATGCTACATGGTGGATTAGACAAGCGATTACTCGTTCCATCGCCGATCAAGCACGTACTATACGTATCCCCGTGCACATGATCGAAACCATCAATAAACTTAACCGAATTTCCAGACAAATTCTCCAGGAAACAGGCCGTGAAGCCACCCCTGAAGAACTTGCTGAGAAAATGGAGTTAAGTGAAGATAAGATTCGCAAAGTCTTAAAAATTGCCAAAGAGCCAATTTCCATGGAAACACCTGTAGGTGATGACGATGACTCGCATTTAGGTGATTTTATTGAAGACAATAACATCGAATCACCCATTGATATGGCAACTGCCGAAGGACTGCGCGAAGCAACTCTGGAAATATTGGAAACATTAACCCCACGAGAAGCCAAAGTACTGCGCATGCGTTTTGGTATCGAAATGAATACCGACCATACGTTGGAAGAAGTAGGCAAACAATTTGACGTAACCCGCGAGCGGATTCGTCAGATTGAAGCGAAAGCCCTTCGTAAACTACGCCATCCCTCTCGTTCAGAGAAACTGCGAAGTTTCCTTGAGGGTGATGAAGGCTAGTAAAATTGCTTGTTGCACTAAGGATAAATAGATTGTGTGGTACTTTTATCCTTGTCGCACCCAAGTCTGTTCAGGTAATGGAAATACTGCAGCCTGGGTGAAGCGCAGCGAAACCCGGGTTTATTGATGTAACTCAGAACCCCTGGTTTCGCTGCGCTTCACCCAGGCTACAATGTTCTCACTATTACTGATTCAGGTTTAAATCTCAGCAGAACAGGTACAATAAAAAATTGCATTAAAAAACCACAAAAAAACTAGAACATTACCCAAATTAAGTTTAAAATGACCACCTCTTCCGGGCCCATAGCTCAGTTGGTTAGAGCAGCGGACTCATAATCCGTTGGTCCTAGGTTCAAGTCCTAGTGGGCCCACCAATTTAAGCCTTTAAAAGGCTCTTTCCCATTTAAGGGGGCAGCTCTAATCACCCACAGAGCACCTTAACACGCACTCTGTAATTTTCAAATTTTCTAAAACCATAAGCTCTTCGCTGAATGAGTTTCATTTTACGATGACAGCCTTCTGTGATTCCATTTGATTTACTAAACCGCCACA
>JBOFJV010000058.1:0-1663 GCA_051657005.1 Legionella sp.
ATCACAGAAGGGTTTCATCGTAAAATGAAACTAATTCAGCGAAGAGCTTATGGTTTTAGAAAATTTGAAAATTACAGAGTGCGTGTTAAGGTGCTCTGTGGGTGATTAGAGCTGCCCCCTTAAATGGGAAAGAGCCTAAAAATGGGGGGATTACCGTATTTTGGGACTTCGTAATGTTGGAGTGAAAAATATAGGCACTCCCAATGGTGTTGCTACTACTGGTCCAGCTAAGGCATATACAATTAATACTGGCGTTGCATATACTGGGGCTAAAACAGCAACATACACTAATTCTACTGCGCTGATAGCAAATAAAGTTGGCGTAATGCGTTTTGGCGGTTTAACTCGTTTTCGATTAAAATAATCCCGTGAAATATATCAATCAATGAAACATTCCTTTCTTGTTGCAATGACAAGAGGGAATGTTGATCAATAAAGTAACATGAGATTCTACTTTTTTGCATCACCATTTATATTATATTTCCTAGAATAGAATATGCTTTTCAAAAGTTGGATATATAATTAATTATATAATGTTTTAAGCCAAAATTATTTAATATTATTATAGGTGTATATTATGGAAGGTAAACCAAAAGACACAGCAATCCCTCCTCCTAAAAAGAAAGAGGAAGAGGCACCCAAAAAGAAAGAAGAAGCTGAAGATACCTTTGAACTCTCTGCTCCTGGAGGGACGCCCAAAGTTGATGATCTGACAACAAAAATGAAAGCGAAATCAGCTGCTGAACAAGAGGCAGAAGCGAAAGCGAAGCAGCGCAATATGCAAGTTCAAGGTGAAGAACTTAATAAGATGTTAAAAGCGTTTAAAGATAAGTTCAAAGATGATCCATTTTATAAAAAGCAGATTGACGCGCTTAAAGATCCTAAACCTGGTGATAAATTAAGTTTATCGTTCAAAAATGATCAGGATATGGCGAGCTTTTTCCATGATGAGGCTAAAAATGGCAGAAAATTCATTATGGTTGATGGTGCAAGCGGCAAAGTCATCGGCTATTCGGACGGTAAAGATTTGTATAAAGCAGCCCCAGGGAAAGAGCCTCCTTTCGCGCGTTACGATCCTGATAAAGATAAGGACAAGCCGTTTATGCCTGCTCCAAAAGAAATGGAAAAGATGCCGAAACTGGATGGTTTTAAAATACCGGATAAACCACCGGAGCCAGTGGTTGAAGGAGGACCGAAGCTGGGTGGTAATCACGATGAAGCAACTTGAGTTCTTAGCAATTCAACACATGTAGCCTGGGTGCAGCGGATAGCCGTCAGGCTAAGAACCAAATGCAATCAAAAGTAGGTTGGAACTTGAGGTATCGGCACTTATTTTTAGGAGTATATTATATGAGTATTATGCCGTCGTTGCGAGCCGTAGGCGAAGCAATCAAGCGTCCTTTTGGGCTTCGGATGCACTGATTCGCTTTTTGAAAGGCACTGGATTGCTTCGCCTACGGCTCTCAATGACGGATTTTTTGGGCTCTTTCCCATTTAAGGGGGCAGCTCTAATCACCCACAGAGCCCCTTAACACGCACTCTGTAATTTTCAAATTTTCTAAAACCATAAGCTCTTCTCTGAATGAGTTTCATTTTACGATGAAACCATTCTGTGATTCCATTTGATTTACTAAACCGCCACATTCTGGCGACTTCATCTTTC
>JBOFJV010000059.1:0-5733 GCA_051657005.1 Legionella sp.
AACTCATGATGAACTCTGCGTATATACGAGGATTTCTTGCGTACGCTCTTACTTTGACAATGACTACAACGGGCTAATCGGTTATAGCTTACATCTAGGATTAATGGTTGATATCCGCTCACTTTTACTAGGGAAAATCCAGGTAAATTTAGGATAAGATTGTACTTCGGCACTTTAATCTCCTTTTGTTCGCTAAATCAAGGACTTAGTCTAGACTAATTTGATTAAAGTGCCCCCTTAATTGGTGTAGAGCCGTTTATTCCAGACTTCGAGCCAGCCCTATACGCTTCACCTGTCCCACAAATTTTTCTTAATCCATATTTCCAATAAGTCAATTACTCGATTGAGCTACTCAGGAAAAAGGGCTTTTTTAGTTCTTTGCAAGAGGATACAATGACTGATGGTGAGAAACGTCATCTGGCTGTATTCATAACGCAAGAATGATCTCACCTTGATTCACCTTTAGCTGTTAGTGCAAGCGGGGAAGTGTTGCGCTTCACTTAATGACAGTGAAGGAGTTTATTAAAATAGGGGTATTGAGTGATAATTTTCCGTTATTTAGCCAAAGAAGTGTTTCTCACTTTGATTTCGCTCACGTCCATACTCGTGTTAATTTTTTTGAGTAACCAACTCATTCAATATTTAAATCGTGCAGCTTCTGGGAGTATTCCTGGTGTCATTATTATGAAATTGATGATGCTGGAGATGCCCACCTTATTGAGCTTACTTATTCCTTTGGGGCTGTATGTGGCAATGTTGCTCGCTTACGGGCGGTTGTATGCTGAAAGTGAAATGACTGTATTGCGCGCTTGTGGTTATGGTCCAACTCAATTATTGAAACATAGTTTTATTATGGCAATCCTGGTGACCATTATTGTTGCAGTGGTAATGATTTGGGGCAGTCCTTTAATTTATATAGAACGTGCTAAATTGTTACGCAGTACAGGGATAAAAACGTTAGTGCAAACAATCATGCCAGGGCGTTTTCATGAAATTAATGATGGTCAGGAAGTATTTTATGTGCAATCTATGAATCGTGATCATAGCAAAGCCGAACAAGTATTTTTGGCGAAACGTAGCACTGTAGATAATAAAACACGTTGGGATGTATTATGGGCTAATCAAGCTTTTGCTGAGACAGACAGTAAAACAGGAGAGGACTACATCATTTTGCAAGAGGGGAAAGAATATCAGGGAACCCCGGGACATGCAGATTATCAAGTTGCTGAATTTGGACAATATAAAGCACGATTGCCCCATCCTGTTGTGAAGAAACTCTCTGAAGATCTACGTACCATGAGCACTTACAATTTATTACCTTTTAATAATCCCGATGTGGCGAAAGCGGCAGAATTACAATGGCGGTTATCGATACCTTTGATGGTATTGACGTTGACTTTAATTGCGGTGCCCTTAAGTCGTATTAATCCGCGGTCGGGTAAATACGCCAAGTTGTTGCCTGCGATCATTATTTATATTTTGTATGCTAACTTGCTGTTTATCGCGCGGGATGCCATGGTTTTCGGGAAAACGCCACAATGGCTAGGTATGTGGTGGGTACATCTTATTGTAGTTGCTTATGGATTATTGCTTATTTGGCGTAATCAGACAAAGTTGGCATGAGCATGAAAATATTAGATCGCTATATCGCAAAAACGGTTCTTGGCTCTATTGGTTTCGTCACATTAATGCTCTTAGGGTTACAAATATTTATTTTATTTGTTGATCAAATCAGTGACTTAGGTCGAGCCGACTATGGAATAGGGCAAGCCTCCTTTTTTGTCGTGTTGCAAATGCCGTATAAAGTCTATTTATTTTTTCCTATGGCCAGTCTTTTGGGCTGTTTAATCGGATTAGGGATTTTAGCCAATCACAGTGAGTTGGTGGTTATGCGTTCTTCAGGTATGTCGATAGGGCAAATCACTTGGGCTGTTTTAAAGGCTTCTATACTTCTTATTATCCTGGTTAGTGCTTTGGGAGAAACGTTTATTCCTTATTTAGCTCATTATGCGAATGATTATAAAACTGCCGCAGTGAGTGGTTGGCAAACGTTACGAACATCTAAAGGATTCTGGATGCGCTATGGGAATGACTTTATTTCGGTGGGAGCAATACTTCCAAATAATGTTTTGAATAATATCTATCAATTTCATTTTGATGAGCAGCATCATTTAAAAACAGCAAGTCTTATTCGGGAGGCGCGATATACACCAACGGGTTGGGTTGCGTATGATGTGCAACAAACGGAGTTTCATGGTGATAAAACCCAAGCCCAGAATATTGCTTCGTTGCCTTGGGATGTATCAGTAAAACCAAAAATCTTAACCATCAGCAGCATCGAGCCGGATGAAATGACATTGCGTGAACTGAATCGATACATCCGAGAACAAAAGCTAAATCATCAGAATGTGCATAATTATCAGTTCTCATTCTTACAACGAATTATTCAGCCTTTAACAACTATGGTGATGATGATTCTAGCCATTCCATTTATTTTTGGTCCTTTACGCTCAAGCACCATGGGGTCAAAATTATTAGTTGGGGCTGCTGTTGGATTTGGTTTTCATATTTTAAGTCGCTTTTTTGGTCCGCTCAGTACTGTATTTCAATTGCCACCAGAGTTGGCAGCTTTAGGCCCCACAGTACTTTTTGCATTATTAGGGATTTATCTGATGCGACGCGTGCGGTAATCCACTGATAGTGCATACGGTATCCATTTAAAAACACTGAATCGTAGCCTGGGTGCAGCGTAGCGGAACCCTGGTTTATTGATGTGACTCAATCCCCGAGTTCCGCTACGCTGCACCCTACGGTTCTAGGATTTGCTTCCCTGCGTTCAGGGTGGGAAGCTATACGACCTGACCTGCGTCCCATCCCGATGACCACGCCCATTGAAAGTTATAGCCACCAAGCCAGCCTGTAACGTCTAAGGCTTCACCGATAAAATAGAGGCCATGAACAGCATGTGCTTCCATTGTTTTTGATGAAATTGCATCACAATCCACACCACCAATAGTGACCTCAGCAGTGCGATATCCTTCTGTACCATTGGGTTTGATCGTCCAGGATTGAAGTTGTTTGTCCACAAGTTCAAAATCACGATTGGATAACTGAGCTAATTTTTTTCTGCACAATCTGGTGCAACAAAGAGCTCAATAACACGTTTGGGCAAGTAGTTGGCCAAAATTGAATTTAATTGTTTTTGAGGCTTATCAGTGCGAGCACTTTTTAATTGCTCAAAGAGATTGATTTCCGGTAATAAATTAATACAAATGGCCTCTCCAGGATGCCAATAGGAGGACAATTGTAAAATTGCTGGGCCACTTAAACCGCGATGGGTAAATAGAGTATTTTCGCGAAATTCAATGCGTGCGTTGTTGACTAAACTGTCAATCCCGATGCCTGAAAGAAGCGCTATTTTTTCTTTCTCCAATACATCGATCGTTAGCGGTACCAGTCCTGCTCGCGTTGGCCATACTTTAATGCCAAATTGCTCTGCAACTTTATAGGCAAAGGGCGTGGCTCCCATCGTGGGTATGGACAATCCCCCACTGGCAATGACGATACTGTTGCAATGAAAGAGGCCATTATCTGTATGTATTTTAAAACTCTGGGTTTTTTGAATTGTGTCGATACGGGTATTTAATTGAATAATGGCACCAGCCTCAGCACATTCTCGCAGCAGCATGTCGACAATGTCTTTTGATTTATTATCACAAAATAATTGCCCTAGAGTTTTTTCATGAAAAGGAATTTTATGCTTTTTTACCAACTCAATAAAATCCCATTGGGTATAACGAGTTAAAGACGATTTAAAAAAATGGGGGTTATGCGAATTGTATTTTTCAGGCTCAATAAAGTAATTCGTAAAATTACAACGGCCACCACCGGACATTAAAATCTTTTTACCTGCTTTATTGGCATGATCGAGCACAATAACTTTGCGGTGACGTTTGCTTGCTTCAATAGCACACATTAAGCCAGAAGCGCCTGCGCCGATAATAATAACATCTACTTCTTCCATATTGGGATCGACTTGTTAAACCACTACATTCAAAGATTACCATGCATGATCGGTAAATTAAAGCATTATCCTTGATCTCAATGGGATTTTTTTATACAATCATCGACCTCGACACTTTACAAAGAAAGTTTATGTATTTACTCAATCATCTTTTAGCCATCTTACTTGGCATCACTGTATTACCATTACGTATCCTTGCATACAACGTTTTATATGTTTTAGGGGCACTTATTTTTAGCATTGGGCTTGTCGTAGGATTACCTATTCTTTTGGCCTTAGCGTTTAATAATCAAGGCATGCCAAAGATAGCCAATCTTTTGTTGACTACGTTTATTATTTTTCCAGTCGTTACACTGTTAACCACATTTACTCTCGCTGCTGTAACTGTCTATTTAGTTTACAATACAGTATATAATATGCTCGAGTCCTTTTGGCATGGTTTTAAAAATGGTTTGCTTCATGGCATGGATGGTTTTTGGCACGCATATGCTACCCAACGACATTATGGTCAAGATGCTGGCTTGCGATTTCAGGCCTTTTTTGCTGGGGTTCAAGTCGATGATTTAATCGATGATGCCGATTTTGATGGCTTTCAGCGTATTGTTGGTGAATTACAAGACGTTGTGGTTGTTCGTGAGGATTTAGAAGTCCCCGATCTTGAAGGTAATGCGCCTAAAAAGGCAGTGTTATTTAGTGAACCTGAATTAACCAGAATCGAGGGCTTAATCGAAGAATTAGCTCAGGTGAAAGAGCCATTCCAGTTTAAAGAGCAATTCGAGCAGTTGAAAACTTTAAGAACTCAATATAAGGATTTGTCGCTTAAATTAGACAAAGTACGTTCTGCTTTGGAAAGTAATGATAAATCAAAAATTGAAGATGAGCTGATTGCCTACAATGATGTTGAAACACCTATTTTGTTAGTTAAACAATATAAAGACGGCGTTCACTGGCGTAATGTCCCTGCTGCGAGTTATGTTACCGATAAAGACAGTTTGGTGCAGTGGCTAAAAACAAATCCAAGACATCCTGTAAATAAAGATATTTTGAAAACGCCACAGCCTTATAATGGGAATGAGACGCGTTATAACTGGTATGAACTTAAGAAAGATAATTGCTCCTCACAGGAGCTTGGAGAGGCTGCCACAAAAATGCGTGCATTTGTACGTGAGTTAACGCCCAGCTTATCCGAAGCACAAAGAATAAAATTAGGTTTGCGAAGTGCATCGCAATCATTTTTTGACATGGCTCCTAGAGTGGTAACAGGTGCTTCTCATTATCATGAAAGTCTTCATTGTGAATTGCAGTGCTAGTAGATTGATTCAAAATTTTATATAAAATTCACGATTGCCCTATTAATGGCAGCAAGGACGAAAATTCGGTTTATACTATAAAGAGTAAACGAATCATTGAGGGGCTATCATCATGAATGAAATTGATATATTAAAATTATTTTATGATGAAATGACTAATCTCGGGGTAACCCTGGATCAGGTTTTTTTAAGTATAGAAGAAGATGCGGCAGCAATGCTGTCGAAAAAGTTAAAGCAACCAGCGCCATTAGAAACAGTCCAAAGTGCGCCACGAAAGTGCACGACCGCTAGTAGCTGAAAGTTCTACCGGGAAAGCGCGACCGAGCGCATTTCGTACTTATCCTTGGGCTGTATGTGGTAACGCGTATGGTTAAGCGTAGGCAAAGGAAGTTGTAAGCC
>JBOFJV010000060.1:0-1908 GCA_051657005.1 Legionella sp.
GTTATTTACAAACTATGCAAAATAAGGGAATAAATCCTTTGGTTGCTGTAGCTATGGCATTGAACAATCAACGTTAGAGTACAGTTTCTTTCACCCCTGTACGTCACGCAGTGGCGTATAGGGGTGAGTAGTTACCAAAAATCGACTATAAATTCTATGCGAACAGGTTATGCAAACTCTGGTGACACATTAATGAGTTCCAACATCAGCATTTGTAATGACGAAGAAAGACGCGTGCAGTTTCGCTCAGCTTTTGGTACAGAGAATGTTATTGGCAAATTTTTTCTTGAGACAGACCTGGATTGGCCAGAAGAATATAAAAAAAGCAAGAAATGGTACGACCCTCGCTACAAACAACCCACAATGAGCATCCCAGAGCTGGATGAAGATTACGGAAAAGGAGTTGCAACGGTACACTTGGGGCGACAAGGAGATGCAATAATCACTCAGAGCATTATGATGGCAATGAATAACTATAAGTCACCACAAATGACGGTGAAATCTCCTTCTTCTTTTTCCTATGATGAACAAGCGATATCTTTTTCACAAAATGGGGGTACACAGGTAACGCTTCAGTTAATCAATGAGAATCTCCATAGATGGCTCACAGAGCTTGAGCGTGGAAAGGCTCTAACTAAGGTAGTTATGGGTGAAAAATTAAGTATTTTTAAAATAAACGATAATACGGGTGCGATTAACAAGGGAACCAATACGCCATGGATCCAAATAAAAAACAAGGAAATACTTATTCTATCTGTAATAATTTCACAGCGGACGAAAGGCACAGTACTGACTCAAGAGTAAAGAATTTAAAAGATTATTTGGGGTATCTTGACCAGCTTGTGACTTCTTCTACAGTGGCACATGAGCCAAAAGATCGTTTTGCTCAAAGCTATTAAAATTTATTTAATTATCTCCTGTAAGGGAAACGGTTGAGTTCATGCTTTCAGAGAAAAGGGATGAACTTACCAGGAATAAATCCTCTCTTGGCCTAAAAATATTTTTTGCGCCAAGATCTTCTTATTTGATCTCGCTCTCTTTTAAAATCACTACCTGAGCAGTAAACATATAACCTCCATTACGAATGGTTTTTATTAGAGCTGGTTTTTTCGCATCGATTTCTATTTTCTGGCGAAGTCGACTGATTTGTACATCAATTCTTCGATCAAAAAAATTTAGATCGCTGTTTTTGGTTATTTGTAGTAAAAGTTCTCTATCTAAAATTCGTTGTGGTTGTTGCACAAATGTAAGTAACAGATCATATTCGCCTGCACTTAAAGACAACTCTTCATTTGACTCACTAAATACTTGTCGTGATGCTGGATAAAGTCTCCAGTTAGAAAAAATAAGCACTTCTTTTTCCGGCTCAGTATGCTGTTGTGCACGCGTGACTCGTCGGCCAATAGCTGTTATTCGCGCATGAAGTGCGCGTGGGTATAATGGTTTTACTATGAAATCATCGGCTCCTGCATCGAGTACCTTAATGCAGATTTCTTCGTCTGGATTATCATTGATCACAAGCAAAGGGACAGGATAATCTTTGTAAAATTGATGAATTGTTTGTGGCTGATTTTTTAAAATAGACCAATGAATCAAGATTGCGATAGGTGCACCTAATCTGTCTTGTTGCAGCTGCAACTGTTGGTGTTGAATTATGTTTATATTAAATTGAGCAAAGTACCTATTTAGATCGTCACTGACGGGCTCATTATCAATAAATAGTAGATAGTTGGGTTGTGACATGAATTCATTCCTGGAGTTTTAGGGATCTACACCAATTAAGGGGGCACTTTAATCAAATTAGTCTAGACTAAGTCATTGATTTAGCGAACAAAAGGAGATTAAAGTGCCGAAGTACAATCTTATCCTAAATTTACCTGGATTTTCCATAGTAAAAGTGAGCGGATA
>JBOFJV010000061.1:0-6713 GCA_051657005.1 Legionella sp.
AAAATCAGGAGCAGCTCGATAAAACTAGCGGTGCTGATGAGAAAGGTAATTTTTAAAGTTAGTTTGAACTAATCGCCGGCAGCCCTTGGGGCTGCTCACCACCGTCAAGCCACCTGCTTTGCGGGTGCGGTCTGACTTATTGGATGACCCTGAGTTGAAATCCCTGATTAGTGATTTGGAGTCTTTATTAGCACCGAATGGACTGATTATTATGACTCATATTGCAGGGCATAGCGTATGCTATACGTTGGAAACTTTTAAAGCTGCAGCGGAGTCTAATGATTATGACGAGCGATTTGATTTGGCTGAAGTGGTTGAGGAGCATTTTGAAGATTTAGATACCGATGAGGTGTATGAGGCTATATATAACGGAGCATCGCGTCCCAGATGGGGATAGTAGCAAATGAATAAATCCTGGTTTCGCTAATAAACGTTACGTAATGGCGTCAACTAAAGATACCGTTGTAGTTGTAGCCTGGGTGCAGCGCAGAGAACCACTGGTTTCGCTGCTACACCTTTTTTTGATGCGATGAATGGTTAAGGTTGGAACACTTCTTGTTGAATCCCGCCGACAACCCATTGGGAATTGTTATCAAATTGACGGAAGTGCCAAATTTCGTCCAGCTGACTTATTGGCTCATCGTTTTCTTTGATGGAGCCTGTAAAGCGAACACTGGCAATCATGGAATTGGATTGCTTTGAAACATCAAGTAATTGAGCTTCTAATGCAATCACTTCTGTTTTATTGGGTGCATCGCCACGCTCATCCAATTGCATTTTAATTTCTGCAAATACTTCAGGAGCAGTAAAGTCGCCTAGGTCCTGGAGGTGTTTTTGATCATAAGCTGCTTGCAAGCGGTTAAAAGTCACTTTGGCGTCGCGTAAAAAATCTTCTGGAGCAAAACCTGCCGGGTATTCAGAAAAATTGTTGTTGCTGCTGCTTTCTGCACCATTATGAAATGATTGCGTAAAATTATTAAAAGGACTTTGATTAAAAGAACGGGATTGGCTTGATTGAAAGCCTGGTTGCATTCTTCTGCGGAAGAATCCAATAATAAAAAAGAGAACTGCACCTACAACCAACCAAGACAAAATTCCACTTGCAACGCCATGCCCCATAAACAGGCTGGTGAGTAGCCAGCCAATTAATAAACCTCCTAATAATCCACCCCATTTACTCGGGTTTGTGGTGCGTTGTCCAACGGCACTGGAGTTTTGCGTTTTATTGGGTGAATACAAGCTGCTTTGTGAGCGTTGTACACCAAAACTTCGACCGCCACCAAAACGATTTGCAGATGCTTCATTAATTAGGAGCCCAAAGCTTAATAATGCAATCATGAAACATGTAATAAACGTACGCATAGTATCTAGACCTTTTTGTTAAATAGGAAATAATAGTATATATGAATCCTGATGAAATTACCTCAACACAGTCTTGTTTGTACTAAAATCAAACAAATAAAGAGATAAGTTTATTGATTGATAACCTCATTTAAGTAATGGATTTACGTATCTGAGACCGAGAAATTTGTCGAGAGAGAGCAGGAAAAAGTGGGTGAATATGAGGACACGTTACAATTCAGTGTCCTTTTTTCCTTAATATAATTGCAGTAGTGATACGGCTATCGGTTTATGAAAGGTCTCAATCAAACCAGGGCTTCATTCAAAATAAAACCATTTAAAATTCCTGGGGTAAAGGGATTTACTTGATTGTTGGTTTTTAATAAATACCGGCCGGAATTGCTGTTAATCTCAAAAAGAATCTGTAAATTGGAGCTGTCTTGTTCATCCACTAATACATTCACTTTTTCGAGCAATTTAAACAAAGCCCAAGTCCCTTGTTCGGCAAGCTCATAATGATTCCCTTCAATTGAATCAAGAGCCAGTTTGGCGTTGGATTGGGGCCAGGTGAAACGAATAACTGAGTCGCTGCTTTGGTTGTCGGTTAATTTTGTTGCACCAATTTCAAGGACCAGATTCGCAACAACGGGATCGAGATTGATTTTCTGGAGGCTGAAATCAATTTTACTTTCTTCGCTGTTGTTTGGGAAAAACATATTGGTAATGATGTTGGCACGAATCAGGGCATCTAATGTTTCAGGGGCAATAGGTAATACGGAGTCATTGACTGCTTTAGGTTTCCATTCTGCACTTGAAACATCCAAAAATGGTTTGACATGGACTTCGATAAAAGTATTTAACGAGCCATGCGTTGAGAAGAAATGATTAAAGTCATTTATTGCAATTTCCTCGTGTTGCGTGGCATCAAATGGATAACGTTTGGCAATGGTAGTTTGAAACTCACGATAAGTAGTCAATTGCCATTGTTGGTTAATGTATTGACGGCTGTCTTTAATCAGCAGCCCCCATGTATCGCTGGCTATTTGTTTTGTCCAGGTACTTAACGGCTCGGGTAGTTGCCGTGCTTGATTGTAAAGTAGGCTGACCGGATCAGAAGCGCTGTCGCTGCCAAATCGCGCTTTCGTGATATTAAATGCAGTTTTCACGCTGTCGTTGATCATGGATAATGTTGAAATAAAACGTTCCAAATCGACTATCTTGAGGTGGAGTTCCTTGGCGCTGGAATGACTCATTAAGTTTAAATCAGTGAATTGGTTCGCGATGGCCTGGTTAAAGGGCGATGTGGTGTTCGATAAATCGGCTTTGGTTTCCTTTTGGATTAAAGCGAGCATTTTGCCAAGCGCATGCGATTGCTCCAGATTTTTAACAATCTCCCTTCCCGATTGATAATCTTGATAATGCAGTGGTTGTGATTTACGCATAAATGTTTGCCACCAGGTCACATAATCAAAGCAATATGCTTGAGTCAGCATGTCCTGGAGTTGATTTAAATCATTGCGAGCCAGTACCCAGTTTTCTTTTTGTAATGTACGACTGATATCAGGGATGACTTGCATGGCTTCATTAAAGCCTGTTTTGGTAAAGTAGACAGGTAATTCGTTTGTTGCTAAGGCAAATCCACCAATCGCAATTTTTTGTTTGGTGCTTGGGAATGATTCTTTAGCAATAGAATAATAGAGATAACCTGTAGGCAGCGCATTTAAATAATTTCGCGCATCACTAATGGTTTGCTGCTTAATCGTCAGGTTTTTCGGCGGTTTACTTAATAGAAGTTTCAGTAAGGCCAATTGTTTGTTTACAGCACTTTCAGGTTGATTTTTCCATTGTGCTGCAAACCAGTCATGGACTTGTGCAGCGGAAAAATGCTCTGGCTGGCTTAACATCAGGTAAATTTTCAGTGCATTATAACGAACAATGGGCGTATTGCCTGAGTTGTTGATGACTTCTTCTAACTCGCTGACGATTGAAGGGAGAAATTCACCGTGCAGGCGGTTTTCAGCATTATGGCTTAAATTACGTTTTAATTGGTGTACGGTCGGTAGCGACACGGAATTACTGGGAATACGGCTCATGGTTTTTGCCGCATTGGATAGGTGATAAAGTGCTTGTTTTTCTTTATCCTTTTGGCTATTTAGCATATCGTAGGCCAACAGTTCTTTACTCGCCTCATCCAGCAAATGCGTTGTTTTGTAATGGTTATAACTTAAAATGATCATTGTGAGCAAAGCCACACTTGCTGTAGCCGCAATAATGGGTTTTTGCGAAAATTTTCGGACTTGCGGAAGCTGGCTGCAATGTTCCTGGAAGGTTTTTAATGCGCCTTCAACAAAATAAGCTCTAAAATTGGTTGCCTGGGGAAAAGTATCTTGCACGATTAATGCATATTCGTGCTGAATTTTTTTATTGAGGCGGTCAATACTCACACCACCTTGTTCTGCGCTAGTGAAATAAATGGAATGCAGATTAAATAATTTAGTTGAAATGCCATGGATTAAAGCTTGAATAGAGGCTCTTAAGCTGGCAACTTGCAGTGGAAATTCACGAATTAAACTGCGCCGCATGGTGGAGCGGGCGGGATGCATTTTATTTATGACTTGTTGGCCAAGTTGTTCCGTGAGCTGATTAAATTGTAATGAATAGGCCTCAATTTTTTTCTTCAATTCATTCATGCAATCGAGTGAAAACCCGAGAGGATTCGATAAATCAGCCGCATGTTCGGATTGATAAAATTCGGTGAATCCCGCCAAAGTGTCCATTTTAGTAAACATTAAGGCAAGATTGACCGAGTAGCCCAGATTCGTTCCAAATCGTTCTATTAATTGTAAATGCGCCTTTTTTTTCTCAGCAAGTTGGGCGGGATCGGCAATGAGTAAGTCGTTTACGTCCACACATAAAACAAGCCCGGTAATTTTAAGATAGGGGTTGCATCGATTTAATTGTTTTAAGGTATTGAGTAACATGGTTTTGCTGTGTGTGAGCCAGTTTTCACCCAGTTCAATCATGATTCCCTGTTGATTAAAATAGATCTTGGCATGTTGTTCGCTGAAAACTGGTATTTCTTCCATATTGCTTTGTTTCAGTAAGGCTGATTTTCCTTGAATATTTCGACCTGTAATCACCATAAATGAAAGTTGATTGCTTTGAGGCTTGAGCTGTGCCAGTATTTTTTTTATGGCATCACATAATGCGCGTAACGAATTGTCCATTAGCTATCCAGTAGAGCAAGTTGGGAATGACCAAATAAAACTTTTTTTGCCTTGTTTTCTAATAAATATTGGCTGCTAAAAAAAGCAAGTGCGACCACAGTGATAGCGGCAACTGCAGTAATAATAATTGCTTTATAATTCTTTTTAACCGTTTTAGGCATTGGATTTTCATTAAATAACCGTTTTGGTTGGCTAAAACGATTTTTTTGGATGATCTGATACAGATCTTCAATGTAATTATCCAACACTTGACGCCCATCGGCTTTCAGATGGTAATGGCCTTCAAAACCGACAATCAGAAAAAAATAAACCAGTTCAATCAGATCAAGGTATTGTGTGGGACGTTCTTTAATGTAATTTAGGATTTCAAAAAAACGAAATTGCGGCAGCGCATCGTCTTGAGTCAGGGGGGTAAACGCTTTGAATTCAGCGGTTATTTGATAGACCCGCATGTAGTTTTTTCCGAGGAGCTCATCTATTGTTGCTGACATTAAATAATGCGCAATGGCAATGAAATCCACAGGATATTTCGAAGCATCCATTTTACTCTGGAAGGCAAGAAGTTCATGTTCAATATTGTCTCTGATGTTTTCAATGGGTGGCAGTGAAGGACTGAGGCAAAGTCGCTCCAGGAGCGATAGCAATGGGCCTGCCGCAGCAACTAACGCATTAGTGGAAAATGGGGCAATAAATAATTTAGAGCGATAGTAGCCTTGCGGGATAAGCATTGTTCCCGAGTCTACGCTGCGATGGCTGACCAGTGAGGCTGGATAATGCTCAACTGTCATGGTCTTGCTCCCAATGAGTCTTGATTCAAGCATGAAATCGTATTGCAAATACTCTCAATTCAAAAAGATGATGATACGTACATAATGCTCCGAGTTCAAGAGATCGTGCTTAAAACATAAATTATGAATGAGAGTTGCCAAAATTTTTGGAAAATCAATCGGATTTTCTCCATTATTCATAAGGCTCGGTTTGGTCCTGATTTATTGTGCATTAATCTGGATATCGCGCATAAAGCCTGGTACGTAGCAAACTGTTTATGGCGTCAACTGAAGAGAAAATGGCCAGATCTTGTAGCCTGGGTGCAGCGAAGCGAAACCCGGGTTTATTGATCTGGCCCAGAATCACCGGGTTTAGCTTCGCTGCACCCAGGCTACAATGATCTCTTAAGGTGACGCCATTGTATTAACGGTCACGGTACATATTTTAATTGAGAGCATTAATTCACACGCTCTAAGATGGGCGATGCATTTGTATTTTTCTCAATTTGAGATAACTTGCCATGTGGCAAGTGAATTTAAAACTCACTTTTTACCTGCAAATGGATTTATGCTATCAAAGAAGCACCTATCAGCTTTCTCTTTGTTCCGCGCTTGAGTAAGTCGTTCTTTAACCTTCTCTCCTTCTGCGCGCATATCTGTGCTCGATGTGGAACCCTGAGGAATAGCAAGAAGTTCTGCTTTTAATTTTTCGAGTTTTCCAGGAGTTCCATGAAGCTTCCTTTTAATCCTCATAGGATTTGGATCCGCTGTATTGGTCTGTGCAGCGTTTTTTGTTTGAGTTGGGCTATGCTCAATAACATGAGTATAGGCTTCTGGATTAAGTAAACGGCTATTGCCAGGAGATGTGGTAATAGAACCTATGTGTTCTTCACCTACATATCGAGACGAACCGGTGCCGTTTTTCCAATATTCGCCTATGTCATATACTCCTATTTTAATGGTTTTTTATCATTGGTTTGAGACAAATTGGCGTCTTTATCATCGGGTACCTCTAAACCACGTAAAAATTGTTGCGCTGGTTTGTTTGCATATGCAATTTCATCGGCTCGTTTTTCTTCAGTACCTATTTTGGACTTTATAATCGCACCATTTCCCACAACTTTGTTCAACTTGTGACATATCTTGTTTTAACTTACTATTTTTGGGCATTATAAAACTTATTGGTAACTACTCACCCCTATACGCCACTGCGTGACGTACAGGGGTGAAATAAACTGTACTCTAACGTTGATTGTTCAATGCCATAGCTACAGCAACCAAAGGATTTATTCCCTTATTTTGCATAGTTTGTAAATAACTGGAAATGCGACAATAAGCCTGGGCATATTTTTCTGTTCTGAAGCAACCAGATACCTTC
>JBOFJV010000062.1:0-6286 GCA_051657005.1 Legionella sp.
CAGATGCAAAAATAATACACCGATTGTTCTGATTGATAAGGTATGAGTATGTAATGAAATTGTCTTGAGCCCATTGCCTTAGTAGGGCACGATGGGTTCTAAATGGGGGGGTGGCCAGGTGACTGGTTAACTCTACCAGCTGACTCCCAATGGGCTAATGCTCCGTGGATATTAAAGCCATCCATGCTCAATAATGGCCAACATATTCATCTGTTTCATGACTTAAATGCCATCGAGGCACATTTTCTGTCTTCTCAACGTATGGGATAGCCGCAAGTGTTGCAGCGTTATATTGTTAAGCCGCAACTCATTCAGGGGCCAGTGTTTGGTCACAAATTTTCCATTCGCGTATTAGTGGTCATTTCGACGCATTAAGGTTCGGCACTTTTTCCTAGTGGTTATTTGAATATTGCCTTAAGACCTTATCAATAAAATGATTTTAACCAACTTGAGCACCATCTCACCAATGAACATCTGAGTGATGAGCGCGTGAATGTAGTTCAACGTTTAAGCGATGAGATGGCGATTTTTCAATCTTATAAAGAGCGTATTAGTTCAAGTTGTCAGCTCGTGGTAAAAACATTGAAAAATCAATTTGCGCCAATTTGGGAATACAGTCAGCCGATAATTGCCTGTTTTGGTTTTGATTTTCTTGTGGAGGCTGAAGGAAATAGAGTTTGGTTGCTGGAGGTGAATCATGGTCCGTGTTTTCCAGTTGAAGACAGCCATCCCTTGTTTCATGTATTGTACCGCCCTTTCTGGCAGCAATTAATCAAGCGTTTTGTTGAGAATAAAGCGTCAAGTTTTATCACGTTGGATTAATTGAATGACTACTTATTCATCCTCTTTTTTTTCCAACTTATGCCAATCAAGATGTCGTTCAATACGTTCATTCTCTTGCTTCTCGATTTGTTTTTCCTTTTTTGTCCTGCCAAATTTAATGCGATTTTCAGAAGCCTTCCTTTCCTTTTGTAAACGATTTTTAGCTTTTCTCTTTTTATTAAGATTAATAATGTCTGCCATAATACTCTCCGGTGCTTTAGAGTTCTTTCTACAACCTAATACACCTATTGTATTCTATTTTTTATAGCATAGGGGTCAAGTCTTTTGATAAAGTGTTTTTCTTTCTAAAAGTGCTTTATCAAAAGACTTGCCCCCTATTTGCTTAGCAGGAACTAAATAATGCCGCAGTTAACACTGACTCTTTCAAACAATATCAACATGGATGCCATCAATTTCAACAGTTTGTTCTCGCAGATTCATGAAGCGCTTCGAACTGTACCGGATATGGATGTTCACACTGCTCATAGTGGGGTAATTCAGGAGTTATTTTCTTACATTGGTTTTGCTCATCCTAAAGCAACTAAGGTTTATCTTGAGCTTTATTGGATGGAAAATGAGGCGCGAGCTGCGATGAAGCCGGCTTTAGGGAGAGCACTACTTGAAATTCTTGAAAAGAATATTGTGCCTGCAGTCGAGGGGCAAGGCTTTATATGTATACCGCGAGTCCGAATAGCTCATCTGGGACAGCAAAGTCAAAGTTATTTTATTGGTGGCAGTTCATTTGAATAAGTCATCAATTTGACCGGAGGTGAGCCAACGAACGGCTAAAATAATATGAGGAGAATTAGAAATAAATGCGTGAATTAAATTCACCATGAATAACAATTGTGCAAAATTAAAAGATGCCTTCTATACTTTAAAAAAAGGGATACAAGGTATTAAAGATGGCAAGTCTTCCTCAAGATGCTTTAAAAGCTAGAGCACACTATATTGGTGTGGCGTTCTCTATGGAAGAGCTTGATAAAATACCGCATTTAAAAGCTCTTGCAAGCCACATTAGAGAGCTACTCAAATCCACCAATAAGTATCTTAGAGACAAAAATTTTCAAAATAAGGTGGATTACGAAAATTTTATCGCATTGTTACATAGTGATTTAATCTTTCGGCTTAAAGTAACGCAACAATATTATTTACTGCAAAGTTTATTTAAAGATCCTCTTGAAAGAGCACGATGGATGGCGTTTCTTGATGAAGTGCGCGCTGAAGAAGAGCGAGAGCATAATCAGCAACAACAACTCATAATACAGCAAGATAATCTTACACTCACTAAAATGCATGCTCAAAAAGAGACATTGGGTTCAGAACAAATGTTTTCTAATTGGGATGAAGATGAGTTCAATCAAACGCTTTTGGATTGGACTCATCCTGCTCCCCATTTGACAAACGTCCAAAAGTTACAACATTATGAAAATGAATTACAACGTATCACGTTGGTACAACATACACAAATAATTCGTCTGCGTAATGATGCGATAACAAGCGATATCCAAGATGGAACAGGTTTTATAGACAAGATGATCACTGCACTAACGACGAATCATCCTGAAAAAACAGAAGTCATTAAAGAATTAAAAGCTATAAAAGCAGAGGTACGTAATAGACGGCAAGAAATAATGAGTACATCAATCCTTGGGGCGAACGGTCTGGATGATGCCAGCGCAACTGCACAACATAAAGATAAAGCACTAGAGGCGTTGCAAGGGTTTTGTACTTATCAGATCAATGTACTTATGAGTGGTAGGCAAGACCTTCACCTGGAAGTTACCGCGGTGCTAACAGACCGAGCAGAAGATGTAGGGCGAAATGAAGAGATGATAAGAGCATTGAACGAAGTGTGTGAAGAACAACAGACGCAAATAATGTCTCATATAGAACAGGCAAAGCGTGCTGTAATGAAAGAACAAGCAGTAGCTAATTTGAATGCGATCATCAACTTAGCTAAAGAGAGTGGGGTTGAAGAGCATCAAAGGGAACGTCGTACTAATTCAATTATAAAATTGGAAAATTATCAAACATTACTGGCTAAGACGGAGGATCTGGCTGCTGTACAAAGCATCATACAGGATTGCAAAAGTGAATTAGCCAAATTAGAAGAAATACTTCCTGAACCCGAATTTGAAAAGATTAAAACTGAAGCAGCTGCGTTGGAGAACATGGTTATAGAACCAAATTGGATTCAACCACCACCTTTAGCATCTGAACATACTGATGTGGACATAGCGCCAAGTCAAAACCTTGATAATGCCTCTGTAGCAGAAGAGCATCATTCTGTGTCTTCAGATGCTGATGTTCGCCACTCAGAGCAAAACAGACAAAACGTGGGGCTGGCAGGATTACCAACATTTTTTTCGAGACCACCTAATATTGTTCCATCAGAGGGCGGTATTCGTCTTGGACGAGAGGTTCGGGAGCGATATACTGATGGGGTGAGACCGCCAGGTTCCTCAGAGGAAAAGCAACGAAAAGCAGCATTTGAAGATATTACTTCTCAAAGTGAAGAAATTGTAAATGATGAAGATGCTACTGAAAAGCAAAAGAGGCTTGCGAACAACATACTAGTTAACATAACACAGATAAATGAATTTCCAAATTATGAGGCATGTCCCGAAGATGTCAAAAATTCCTTTCGAGTTAATTTAGTAGCGCTAAGCGAAATGAATGAGGCATTTAGTGATATTAAAGAAAAATACGCGCATTTGTTTGAACTTTCAACAACCCCTGCCGTTACTTCTCCATAAATTACTCATATTGTTTCAATTGTGTAAATACATAACTGATTAATTATGCTTTTTGATATATTAAGAACATTTTTTGGTTAAATTAAATGGAGAGGTCTAATGCAAACACCTGCTGAAAATGTATTTTTATTATTAAAACAAAAGAAATATGAAGAGATTACTGGCCTAATTGTCAATGATGAGAATTTAGTAAATGCCATAAATCCTCAAACTGGCCGCTCTTTGTTACAAATGCTACTCGTCGCAAATGTTACCGAGCAATCGAGTGCTTTACTTAATTTTGTACTCACTCATCCCAAACTTAATTTCAATTATGAAAATACAGAATGTGAGCTGACTAATCTGGATGACATGATTGCTTCAGTTAGATTGGATGTGTTTCAAACGGTGATTCAAAATCCTAAAATTTTATTTAATAGAGATAAATTAACTTATGAGAGCGCTAAAGACAATTTGATTATTGTTGAACGTTCACATCAAAGCAACGTCCAACAAAATCCTAACTCTGAGATATCAAAGCGCTCTAAAGCAAGAGTGGAACGTCAAGGTGAAATTATTGCGTTATTGCGTGAAGCGACAATTCTTCATGCTATAAAAACAGATGATGCAGGTCTTATGGACCGTTTAGAGCAAGCAAAGGCCAAGCCCACAGATTTCTTGACAGTATTGAGAGATAAGAAGTTGCCAGTAGATCTTTTAACTGCATCAAACACAAATTTAAGAGCATGGTTTAAAGCTCGGTTTGATAAAGCGGCTACGAGCATAGCACAGAACCCGCATTCGTTTCATAATGCAGCGAAAGAAGTAGTGCGTCTTCAAGCTCAATTAGAGGCACTCAAACTGCAACATCTGCAAGCGAGGAATGTACTGCGTCAGCAAGCTATTGAAGCTGATATTGGAGTTACTGCAGGTCAAGAGACTTCTACCCTGAGCTTTTAGGTTCATTCTGGATTTGCATTAGGTCGGTAGAATTCCACTATAAAAATGTCAACTCATCTCTTTTAATTACTGAAAAATAATGAGTTGACTCTTTCTAATGAGCTTTTATTCATTTAAGACGTTCATTTCAATAATAAAAATCAATTGCGTAGTTCACCAATTTCCACAAGTAATGTCATACAAGGTGTCAAGAGTTTTTGTCCAGAAATCTTTGGAGAAGATACATCAACATGGAGCGTTGAAGAAAAACATAATGTGATTTTTTGGTGCATTCAACTGGGATATTTTTCAATTGCAAAAGTGTTGCTTTGTACGCTATGGCTAAGAAATACAGCTTATGATCCATTGCTCATAACCGAAATTTTGATGCAAGCAATCTACTCCCCAAATCAAGCCTCTGATTTAATCCTATTCTTGATAGAAAAAATGGGGTTTAATTTGCACTATTTTGAACAGGTTCTAATACAAATCCCTGTTGAGAAATTACCAGTAGTTTTCGGGAAAAGATTTGACCTTATTAAGAAAATTTAAATAGACTAAGCCTGCCTTGAAAGAATTACACAGTACCGCGAATCACTCTCAAAAAATGACCGTTTTTTGAGACAGGGCATCGCTTCATGATCATATGGTGAATTGGTCTAATTTGGCGATCAAGGTGGCAGCAATTTCGTCTGGCTTTTGGTTTCCTTGATTAATCATAAGGTCAGGGACAAAATCCAGACACATTTGCTGTTGCAAACCGCGAGCTATCCCAATAATCATATCAGCTCTAATCTTTTCACGTTGCTCAATAACATCGAGATCGTGGTTAAGATATACCCATACAACAGATAGGTCTGCCCATTTTTCTTTTGCTTCTTGCATAATATCTGGAAAAATAAAGCAGGTATCAACCAAGATATTTAAACCAGCTAATGATAAATGGCGTACAGCGTTTAACATGCCACTCATGGCCTGACGACCAACGATACCAATTTGTTGAAATAAATATGGAGTACTATTATATTTGTTGGGTCCGGACGGAAGTAGGTAAAATCCTTTGTTGGCATCTTCACTTGGGGAAAAATCAGCTTGGAGAGCATTACTTTTGGGCAAGGCCTCTACATAACGGTGAGGAACAATGTGCAGAGATATAGCATCAACACCAAATTGTAAGAAGTGAAGAGAGGGGAGTGCTTTAGCAATTGCTCTAGATGTTGTGGATTTTCCTGAACTCGCAGTACCCACAACAGAAATTATCATTCCTTTTTGATGTCCCTTCTCGAGTGGTTCTTCGGTAACCCAGCGAACATAAGGTTAGGTTTGTAAAATTCGCTGCTCCAAGTATTTGCTGACTTGGTTGGCAACAACACTAGGTGCCATAAAAGAAGTTTCAAATTCGAGATGATAACGTTGTGATGATTTTTTTGTATTATTTAATTTAATCCAAGTCAGACCGCACCCGCAAAGCAGGTGGCTTGACGGTGGTGAGCAGCCCCAATGGCTGCCGGCGATTAGTTCAAACTAACTTTAAAAATTACCTTTATCATCAGCACCGCTAGTTTTATCGAGCTGCTCCTGATTTTGAATATATTCCCTAAGTTTAAATTCCTCAAACCCCACGGTAGAAACAGCATAGCCACAAGACCAGAAGCGCTCGCCGTTAAAATTCCTTTTCCTGCCACCAAATTGTCGCGCAACCGCAATAGCACTTTTTCCTTTGATGTATCCAATAGCTTCGGAAACTGAATATTTTGGCGGTATACTAATCAGCATATGCACATGGT
>JBOFJV010000063.1:0-2661 GCA_051657005.1 Legionella sp.
GGTTTAGTAAATCAAATGGAATCACAGAAGGGTTTCATCGTAAAATGAAACTCATTCAGCGAAGAGCTTATGGTTTTAGAAAATTTGAAAATTACAGAGTGCGTGTTAAGGTGCTCTGTGGGTGATTAGAGCTGCCCCCTTAAATGGGGAAGAGCCAAATTCATACGCAATTTTATTATTCTCTAAGAAAGTGCGCGCTTTTTTACCGTATCACAATTTGGGATTGCAAACATTGAAATCATTTTTGTCCAAAGAAGTCGTTTAACACATAGCCACAGTTTATAGTGTTACGATCATTTCTTCCAGGAAGTAGTACAACCAAATCACCCTTAATCGAACCGCTTAGAAAAATTGCTATTTACGCATAAATTGTGTTACATTCGCCCACCAATGGTCATATGAAAATCATATTGGTCATTTTATTTATATATAGGAAAAATATAATGCACAAACTTGCGAAGAAATTGTTCGTTTTTCTTTTTTGCTTTTTCCTCGTGGGATGTCACGATGCAGCCAAAAAAGAGCCCACCTCATCTCATGTCAAACTCGGCGTTGAAGTTTTATTTGAAGAAAACCTGGATTTAATTCGTGGGAAACGCGTCGGCTTAATCACCAACCAAACCGGTGTCGACGGTCAACTGAATAGCACCATAATGCTGTTCAAAAAACATCCGGAAGTTAAGCTTGTTGCGCTCTATGGTCCTGAACATGGCATTCGCGGCGATGCTCAAGCAGGTGAGTTTGTCCCTTATTATTTCGACTCATACTATCAGCTTCCAGTCTACAGTCTCTATGGACAGTCACAAGCACAACCTAAAAATACGTCCATAGATATTGACGCACAAATGCGTCTTTTTGATACGCAACACACTGGCAAAACCGTGAATCCCGAACTATTAAAATCCATCGATGTGATGGTTTTCGATATGCAGGATGTGGGAACGCGTATTTATACCTATATCGCCACCATGTCTTATGCCATGCAAGCTTGTGCTGATGCGAATATTCCATTCATTGTCCTTGACCGGCCCAATCCAATCAATGGCTCCATGATGGAAGGTCCTGTGTTGGAATATCCCAAATACAGCTCATTTATTGGACTTTATCCCATCCCTATTCGCCATGGCATGACCATCGGTGAGTTGGCTTTATTATTTAACGAGAAATTTTTACTCCATAAAGCCAAGCTAAGCGTTGTGCCCATGGAAAATTGGCAACGGAAACAATGGATTGATGAAACCTCATTGACCTGGCTTAGCCCATCGCCCAATCTGCCAACACTCAATTCAGCCATTGTCTATCCAGGGCAGGTGTTATTAGAGGGGACTAATTTGTCAGAAGGACGTGGAACTACAGCTCCTTTTGAAATTTTTGGTGCGCCCTGGATTGATGGTTCTAATTTAACGAATAAACTCAATGAACTCCATTTCCCTGGAGTGACATTTCATGAGATATGGTTCACACCTAGTTTTTCCAAGTTTCAGAATCAATTATGCAGTGGTTCGCATATGTTTGTTACTGACCGAAACGCGTTTCAGCCCATCGCCACCACCCTCGCCATTTTATCGACCATAAAACAAATGTATGGCGACAAATTGAAATTTTATGATGCTTATTTTGATAAAGTATTGGGGACATCTCGTGTGCGTGAAGCCTTAGAACGAGGTGAGCCGATACAGAACCTTATTGCGGAAACGCAACGTGGATTAAAAGAGTTCGCCATCATGCGCGATGAATTCCTTTTGTACTAACAGAGAAACCATAATGAGCAAATACGTTCCTTTGATTAAACGACTAATGATTTTCTGGATGTACTGCATTTCAGTAAGCCTGAATGCAGCGTCTCAAGATCAAAATCACTCGATTTTATCATTGCTAAACCTGACGCCATCCACCCTATATCAAGATTATGTAACCAACAAAAAACAATTTCAGTTACAAAGTCTGATTACAGAACAACGTCATCCTAAAACCTACCACTTAAGTTATCAAATTGAAAAAACACACAACAAGGCTTAGAGTCATTATTTTCAGTGGATGAGGACATCTCGAAAAAATTTAATGCCATGGCGCACAATCCTCAACAGCTTAGAACATTAGAGGAAGCCTCTACTCCAATTCAGAACGCGCTGTTAAAAGGGAACACCATTTATTTATACGGGACAGGCGCAACCGGTCGTTTGGCAAAACAAGTCGAAAGTGCCTTATGGCGTCCTTTCTGGGTTAAAACAAAACAAACGCCTCTTTGGAATAAACTTAAACCGAGATTCCACAATATCGAAAACAGCGTCATCGGAGAAATGACTGGAGGGGATCTGGCGTTAGTCAGCTCATTAGAGGGCTTTGAAGATTTACAACTCATTGGCAAACTACAATTACAGAGCCATCACATCAAAAAAGGCGATGTGGTATTTGCGGTAACGGAAGGAGGAGAAACCTCTGCGGTCTCATCGGAACAATACTCGCGGAGGCAAAACTGAATGAAGGGCGCAGCAAAAAAATCGGCTCTACACCAATTAAGGGGGCACTTTAATCAAATTAGTCTAGACTAAGTCCTTGATTTAGCGAACAAAAGGAGATTAAAGTGCCGAAGTACAATCTTATCCTAAATTTACCTTGATTTTCCATAGTAAAAGTGAGCGGATATCAACCATTAATATT
>JBOFJV010000064.1:0-4787 GCA_051657005.1 Legionella sp.
ATGCAAAAATAATACACCGATTGTTCTGATTGATAAGGTATGAGTATGTAATGAAATTGTCTTGAGCCCATTGCCTTAGTAGGGCACGATGGGTTCTAAATGGGGGGTTGGCCAGGTGACTGGTTAACTCTACCAGCTAGCAATTAGCGCATGCGCAGATAAAAATATTCGAAAACTTTGGCAAGAAGTTGCTGATAAAGCGCATCACTCTGATTTATCTGAAATTTTGGTGGTGTATAAAGACAGCATCCCAGAGAAGGTAATTCAGGCGGAGCAAAAAGTAGATAAAGTCCTTCTCTTATCGACAATATGATTTGTGCTGGGTGTTGCAAGCGGCGTTGGTTTAGTTGCCTCTGGTGTTTTAGCTCCACTAGGAGTGGTAATTTTAGGGGGATTAGTCCTTACTGTAGTTTTGGGAGGGGGATTGGCTGTTCTCGGCGCGGCCATAGGTTAGGCAATAGATCCTATGAATTCTTCCGACAATCATTTGCATACAGAGTTTGATGTTGATGATGATTTATCGGATACATACGAAGAAAGCAGCAGTAAGATGGCAAGTCTTGGGTCAGCACGTTCACATGAAATAAAAGAAAAGCTTAAAGTTAACTCGAAAGCAACTCCCAAAGAATGGGTGCAGCAACAAAGTAACGAAGAAGATGAAGAGCATTTATCTGAACTCAGCGAGAGCACAGATTCACAATAAAGCATCGCAAAGTTCTAATCATACAGCAACGGTCCCTTCCATACATAGCTTAAAACCTGGTCCTCTTTACATTCTATGATCCCTAGGCTTATCCGGAGAACCATAAATCTTCGCTAAAACGCCGGACACCGCGGACAAGCCGTGGAGCCATGGCAGAGGATGAGACCAAGAGTCAGTTGCAAGCGAGCAGGCTTAAATTGACAGCATTCATTAACAGGTACCATCCATTATTTATGAGTTAAAGTCAAAAATTCAGAACGGCTCGTTGCGTTATTACACATTTCACCAAGCATTACCGAAGTGGTCATCACTGAGTTTTGCTTTTCAACACCACGCATCATCATACAGAGGTGTTTTGCTTCAATAACTACAGCAACACCACGTGCGCCAGTAATCGATTCCAAGCAATTTGCTATTTCAGTAGTTAAGCGCTCTTGAATTTGCAAGCGCCGTGCAAAATAATCAACGATACGTGCTATTTTGGATAATCCAATCACTTTACCATGAGGAATATAGCCAACATGACATTTGCCTAGAAAAGGAAGTAAATGATGTTCACACATGGAGTACATCTCTACATCCTTTACGATAACCATTTCACTCATGTCCGAATTAAATAGAGCGCCGTTGATGATTTCATCCAGGCTTTCATTATAGCCTTTAGTCAAATAACGCATTGCATTAGCAGCGCGTGCTGGGGTGTCAACCAACCCTTCACGGGTTACGTCTTCACCTAATTGTGTGAGTAGATCTTTATATAGTTGTTCCATAGTATTTCCTAACCTGGCGGCCAAGTCATCTGACGTCCGCCGAGTAAATGTAAATGAATGTGATATACAGTTTGGCCGCCGTTTGGATTGATGTTAAAAACTAATCGATAACCTGCGTCGCTAATTCCTTCAGCCTGAGCAATTTTCTTCGCGCTTAAAATCATTTTTCCTAACAGAGCCTGGTTTTCATCGTTGGCGTCATTAACTGTTGCTATATGTTGCTTTGGAATGACCAACAGATGTTTGGGAGCTTGCGGGTGGAGATCACGAAAAGCCATGATTTCATCATCTTCAAAAACTACTGATGCAGGGATTGCACCTTGTGCAATGTTGCAAAACAAGCAATTCATAAGCAATCTCGTTTATTGATTAAAAAGCTATTATACATTGCTTGGCTCATATTGCGACAGCTTCTCTTTGCCTTTTCGTGTGATTTTTCGCATAATAGCCGCTTTATGTAGTTTGTTGTGTTTGTGCGTGTATTCTAATTATTTATGCTTATTCGATTAAAAGGGGGAAGGAATAAATGAGTTTAATGAAAATTAATAGCGGTCGTGATTTACCAAAAGAAATTAATGCCATTATTGAAATCCCTATGCATAGTGAGCCAGTCAAGTATGAAGTGAATAAAGAATCAGGAGTATTGTTTGTCGATCGTTTTTTATCAACGCCAATGTTCTATCCAGTGAATTATGGGTATGTTCCTCATACTTTATCTGAAGATGGTGATCCTGTTGATGTATTGGTGGTGACTCCAGTTCCCCTGGTTGGTGGTTCTGTAATTACATGCCGGCCTGTGGGTATGTTAAAAATGACGGATGAGTCGGGTGTGGATGCCAAGATTTTAGCGGTTCCTATCAGTAAACTCACTAAAATTTATGAGTCTATTAATACTTATAAAGATTTACCTCAATATTTATTAAATTCTTTAGAACACTTCTTTAGTCATTATAAAGACTTGGAAGAAGGAAAATGGGTGAAACTTGATGGGTGGGCTGGTCCTGATGCTGCATGTGAAGAAATTCTGGCCAGTGTCGAGCGCTTTAATGCATTGAAAAAGTAATCGTTTTGAGCACCTAGAACTCGGTAAAACAGAGTATTCCCCTATGTTTTACCAAGATCCAAACACATCACCTGAATGGCACGATAGATTTTGAGATGAAAATAGTACAACTATCAAGATGACTTATCTCGCATTCTTTTGCCCCATATGATAATTTATTTTCTGTTATAAACGCTTAAGGAAATTCGGTGGAACTCCATCTTTCTACATTGTTTATCGTATTGCTTTTTTTGATTTTCTTGGCTGCGTTTTTTGCGGGCACAGAGATAGGCATGATGTCGATTAATCGATATAAGCTGAAGCATCTCGTCAAGAAAGAAAATAAACAAGCAATTCGAGTAAATCAAATTATTTCTCGCCCTGATCGTTTATTAAGTGTTGTCTTAATCGGGAATACGTTAGCTAATATTTTTGCCTCGACCATTGCGACATTAATTGGCCAACGTTTTTATGGTGATGCTGGTATTGCTATATCTACGTCACTTTTGACTTTGATTATTTTGGTTTTTTCTGAAATGATCCCCAAAACATTTGCTGCTATTTATCCACAGAAAGTTGCATTTGCTATTGCACTTCCGTTACAAATTTTACAATGGATTTTTGCCCCTTTAGTATACCTCAGCAGCTTTATGTCAAATGGAGTTTTACGCTTATTTCGCGTGTCTGTGGATAAAATGCAAAAAGAAGCTTTAACTGGCGAAGAGTTACGTTCAGTCGTACATGAGGCTGGAGGTTTACTGCCTGTAGAACATAAAAGCATGTTGATTAGCTTGCTCGATTTGGAAACGGCTACAGTGGAAGACATAATGATTCCTAAGTCTGATATTGTCGGGATTGATATCGAGCAATCCTGGTCCGAGCTGTTGGAGCAATTAGAAACTGCAAAGCATACTCGTCTTCCTTTATACCGTGATTCAATCGATGATTTAGTGGGCATGATTCATGTTCGTGACGTATTAAATTTAGCGATAGAGAATAAGCTGGATTTGAACAGTTTATTGCAGGCAGCAGATGAGCCTTATTATATTCCTGAGGCGACACCGCTCAACATTCAAATTTTAAACTTTAGAAAAATGAAAAAGAGGAGTTCTTTTGTAGTCGATGAGTATGGATACATTCAAGGTTTAGTGACTATGGAGGACATTCTTGAGGAAATTGTTGGTGAATTTACCACCGATGTGGCTGCATTAAGTCGTGATATTACCCCGCAAGCAGATGGTTATGTTATTGTTGATGCCAGTTTGACTGTACGTCATTTAAATCGACTTATGGGGTGGCAACTACCTTTAATCGGGCCAAAAACGTTAAGTGGTTTAATTGTCGAATATCTTGGATATATTCCTCCTGCTGAATCGTGTTTGACTTTAGAGGGATATCGCATCGAGATCTTAAAAGTTGGTGATAATACCATTAGAACTGTAAGAATGTTTAAAGTAGGTAGGAAGCGGAAATAACATGTTATTGACATATTGGTTCAAAGTTAATACAATGAGGCCGTTTTTTATAATTCAAAGAGAGTGAAAAATGCCTAAATTTGATACGGCACATTATGAGCAAACTCAGTACACAATAGAGTTTTCAAGACAAACTGAAGAGGAAATAAATCAAGTTTATTTATCTCATGCATCGATAATATTTAAAGACGAATCTCTTTGTCGTCTCTTTAAAGAATATGTGCAAAAATCGTAACTACTCACCCCTATACGCCACTGCGTGTCGTACAGGGGTGAACGAACTATATTTAGAAAAAAATTGAAGTGCGCCACGAAAGTGCACGACCGCTAGTAGCTGAAGGTGCTACCGGGAAAGCGCGACCGAGCGCATTTCGTACTTAGCCTTGGGCTGTATGTGGTAACGCGTATGGTTAAGCGTAGGCAAAGGCAGTTGTAAGCCGTAAACCGCAAGGTTGAAGTGATTGAGCTCCGTTAAGTTTAGTATGAGAGGTGGCCCAGGGGCTTTTGATACCTGAAGGCAACAGTGAATGAGATAATAAATCGGTTCGAATCATTCGCCGCCTCCGGAGTCTGAGAGCATGGCGTGCAACGAAAGCGATAGTGTAAACGTGGGATGCCCTATCCGCTCTCAAAAGGAGGTGAGTATCAACCGACAATTGTAAAAACGATGGAGTTGAGATGGCGAAAATTAAAAGATAGGGAGTCAGATGAGGCATAGTACTCTGAGCTTGGGAAAACCAAGTACATGGGGAAGGCCGATGGGTGATTTTGCCTTTGTTGAGGAAACGTGATGAGAG
>JBOFJV010000065.1:0-2797 GCA_051657005.1 Legionella sp.
AAAAATAATACACCGATTGTTCTGATTGATAAGGTATGAGTATGTAATGAAATTGTCTTGAGCCCATTGCCTTAGTAGGGCACGATGGGTTCTAAATGGGGGGTTGGCCAGGTGACTGGTTAACTCTACCAGCTAATTAATTTTATGTTTTTGCATGAATTTTTTTAATAAGTCCAATTTGACCTGATTGTCTGCTTTACTGATGGACTGGATTTGCTCGTCTTACTTTTGCCATTCCAAGATTTGTAATCCGCTGCCACTATAACTTAAAAAATTGAGATCTTTTTTCAGATGAGCTACAGGATGAAGACTCGCATAGCGCACTGAAAACATGAAAAACTCAATTACATCATCACTCATATGCTGTTGTGGAAAAGCCATGATTTTTGAGCCTTCCGGCAATTTTTTAATGTAATTCAACATCGTTCTATTGGAGCGATTATTCACTGGATCTTCCGCACGATGAGAATGTTTTAGCTTATTCACCATAAAACCGGAAACTGTAGAAGGAAATGTAAAAAACCACCTAACCGTAATAACCACAATTAAAAAACAAAATGCAGGGCGATAGGAAGCAGGAATTTTAAGATTCAGATAAGCCAAAAACTGAATGGCGCCAATAAGAAGCAGGGGAATTAAGTAGCGCACGTTCCGGACTAAATCAATTTCAACAGGATAACGTCCATTGACTATCGCGATGCTTTGATCAAGCCATGCGATTCCTAACGAAGCAATCAATAACCCAAGGGTAAAAAAAATAAAAAATTTCCGTTCGGAATGATTTTTTCTGAATAAAAAGGCACAATGTATAATCCAATGATGCCCATAATCCAAAACCAACACCAATTCCATTGAGTGAACAACGATTTTAAGGATTTAAGAACGATGGATGTATCATAATATTGAGGTCCTGCTGCTTGCGTCATATAGTGCGCTGCGATGGTCGCGCTGTTTTTATTGCTCATACTGGCAGAAGAAGGGAAACCGCTAAAAAACTCAGCATAAATGGACTGGAAACAATTAAGAAAAAAAGTCCGGTACCAAAAATAATAAATAAGTGCTTCATCCAGGTACGCTCATCAGGCTTACACATGAATAAGGCGGTAAGGCATGCAAATGAGACCGAAGGAGCACTAACGGGATGAATATAAACACTCAAACTGCATAAAAACATGAGCAAAAATGGAAACAAACTCTTAATTAATCTTCTGCAGGCTAAGCAGTAAAATATAAGGAAAAAAGCACCGTCATAGCTTCTTGTTAACGGTACATCAAGCTGCCCCCAAAGCTCGCCACTAAAAACATATACAGGGCTTAATGAGAGTATGGACAATAAAAAAGCCCACCCCTTATGAGAAAATAAATAACATCCTAACCAATAAAAACCAATCAATTGCGCCAGGATAATGGGCCAGATAAGAAGTAAGTACGCTTGACCAATATCATGCGTAAAATGTGTAATCAATCGAGTAAGCGGTATTGATACAGTCAAATAAAAATTAAAATGATGCGCATCCGAAAATAAAGGATCATTGTTAAATCGTTCTGGATGGATATCACTGGCGACTATGGAAGAAACATTTCCAGCATCTCCATTCGTTAAAATAACAGGAGCTGGTCCCCATGTTTTTATTAACCATAAAGAAGCAAGAACAACGAAAAGCGCAAGCACAAACCAATGTTTATTGAGTCGATTAAATGATTGATGACCAAACATGAATAAGCCTTATCTATTTAGGTACGAATATATACATGGAGTTTAAACCATATAAAAATCGTTCATGTTTCTTTAAAACGTACCCCGCCTTAGTAAACAAATCCATTATTTCTGACTCGTCCATACCCATTTCTTCATGCTCGTCAACGTCACGGTGTTTGTCTTCACTATACCACCACAGGGCATGCCAAATTTTACCAATCACCTTTCCTATCATGGTGACAATGACTTTGCCATCAGGTCGTAATAATCTGCGAATCTCCTGGAGTGATTCCAATCGCTCAGGAATGTGATTAATGCACGCGATGTAAGTAATGGTATCAAAGCTGTGATCTGCAAATGGAAGTTGGGCTGAGTTTTGAATAAGAGTACAGTCACTTCCCCAATCCATAACATCAACACCAACACTTTGATTTGCATCGTCTAAAGCGATATTTAATTTTTTTGCATGCTTTCGATACAAGTGAACCAGCAAATTATCGCCTGCACCAATATCTAAAACGCGTCCGCTCAATTCAGGTAAAACCTTTCTGAAACGCTCACCGCGCAAAGACGTCAGATGCAATTTTTCAGAAACGGTATCGGGTAAAAGCACCATTCGTAATGGAGCGCCAACTAAATCATAAAATGATTGCAACACTGTTTTTTGGTCTTGGCATACCCATTCTTGCGGTAAAACTAAAGAGTTAATTGTATTATCCATTTGTTTGTATGTCCGATTTTATAGGCCTGAAAGGCATATTCGTTATTGACGAAAGCTGGATTAATCGGCTCTACACCAATTAAGGGGGCACTTTAATCAAATTAGTCTAGACTAAGTCCTTGATTTAGCGAACAAAAGGAGATTAAAGTGCCGAAGTACAATCTTATCCTAAATTTACCTGGATTTTCCATAGTAAAAGTGAGCGAATATCAACCATTAATCCTAGATGTAAGCTATAACCGATTAGCCCGTTGTAGTCATTGTCAAAGTAATAGCGTACGCAAGAAATCCTCGTATATACGCAGAGTTCATCATGAGTTAATCGGACATCGTCGAAGTATATTAGTATTTAAAGCGTATAAGTTATATTGTTATGC
>JBOFJV010000066.1:0-5033 GCA_051657005.1 Legionella sp.
GCGTACGCTCTTACTTTGACAATGACTACAACGGGCTAATCGGTTATAGCTTACATCTAATATTAATGGTTGATATCCGCTCACTTTTACTATGGAAAATCCAGGTAAATTTAGGATAAGATTGTACTTCGGCACTTTAATTTCCTTTTGTTCTCTAAATCAAGGACTTAGTCTAGACTAATTTGATTAAAGTGCCCCCTTAATTGGTGTAGAGCCAAGAATTGTACATAGAAACAGTAACAGTAATTCTATAGCAACTGCTACTTATGATTCGGATGAAAAAATATTAGCTTTAGTTGATTCTGTGGAGCCTGATCTTACTGCATCAGAAAAAGCTCGAGTTTCCCAACTTCAAAAAGAAAATGCAGAACTAGCCGAGCAATTAAGTCAGAAAACAGGACGTAAATGGACCAGTAGTGTGGATGGTGTTTCATGTATGGGTAACGTAGCTGCTGACAGTTCACAAGAAGCAATAAAAGGATTTACAGATGTTCTTCATGCACAAGTAATCCCTACTGATAAGGTAAGGGCTGGTAAAGTACGCAACAATAAATTGGTAGGTGAGGTTCGTTTTTCATCTCCTGAAGAGCTTACGCAGCTCAGAGAATGAGTTAACAATTCGCCTGCTAAATTGGTAGAATCTACTGAAAAAGAAAAACCAGTAGAAGAAGAGGAGGAAGATATTGAATTAGGGTCGCCGGTGGGCGAGACTGAAGTGGAAAAGATGGCATTAGGCACGATGGGACAGAAATTAGATGAAGAGGATGAAGAAGAGGAATTAGAGGACGAAGAAGAAGAGGAAGAAATCCCTTTAGAGAAGATAGCAACAGTTGCTGCAGCAGTTGCGTTCGCGACTCAGGATAAAATGAAAGCTCAGGCAAAAAGTGAAGCTGAAACGCAAAAACAAGCGAAGCAACGAAGTGTGCAAATTCAAGGTGAGCACCTTGACCAGATTTTATAATCTTATAAAGATAAGTTCAGTAAAGCCCATTTTGATAATAATGAATTTTATAAAAAGCAGTTGAAGGCTTTTGAAGGCGCTAAGTCTAATGGTAAATTGGGTTTGTCTTTCGAAAATGATCAAGATATGGCGAGCTTTTTCCAAGACCAGGCGAAAGCAGGAAGAAAATGTATTATGGTCGATGGCGCAAGTGGCAAAGTCATTGGCTACTCGGATGGTAAAGACTTGTATAAAGCAGCTCCAGGGAAAGAACCGCCATTTGCTCGTTATGATCCTAAAGATAAAGAGCCGTTCATGCCTTCCCCAAAAGAAATGGACAAGTTACCAAAATTGGAAGGTTTTAAAATACCAGATAAAGCGATTGAAGAGGGATCGGAACTTGGTGCTACCAAAAATCAGAATTGAATGATTCAGAAATTCAATTATTTGTAGCCTGGGTGCAGCGCAGCGGAACCAGGGTTTATTGATTTGACTCAGCAGCACCGGGTTCGGCTGCGCTGCACCCAGGCTACAGTGCTCTCACAAGTTTATGACATCAGTTATCGTATTCTTAACCTAAAACAACACCGCGCTTATTCATCGTTTTATGGACAATGTACGCACAAAAATACATGAATGCGCCTAAAACCATTGCACTTATTCCTAATGCTAAATAATAATTTTTATAATAAGGTAGGCTTTCTATGGCAGAATGAATGGTATTGGGGATCGCAACCCAACCTGCGATTATTCCTGAAATTGCGTGTGCTAAGGAGCTGGCTAAATACCAAACTCCCATGGCAAAGGCGAGGGAGTTTTTGTCACAATATAAGCCAACCATACTCAAGCCAATAGCACTAACCCATAATTCGGCAATGGAAATGAGAATGTAGGTTAGGGCAACATAATTGCCATTGACGATCCCATTGCTTGTTCCACTTGCAGCAAACGCCATGACTAATAGAGCGACTCCTGCAAGCGAGGTGCCCGCCGCAAATTGGTAAGGAATCGTGAATCGAGGAAACATTTTATAAAATCTGGGCAACTGACTGCCAATGGCTAAGATAAGTAATGGATTGAGTATTTGATAGTGGGCAGGGGATACAGTTAAGCCAAATAAATTATGATCGGAATTGTTTTCAGCAAATAAAATCAAGGTACTGTTCATTTGATTGTAGATGACAAAAAAAACGACTGCTTCAATAATCAGTAACAGGGCAATCATTTGTTTGTCGCGTGTAACGCCTTGAATGGTTAACGTTTTTCTTAAAAACCATACAATGCCGACACCACACCCCACTGCAATGATGGTGCTTGCAACATAGACGTGAGAATAGGCAAATAAAGTCAGCAGATAAATGGTGATGATGTAGGCAATTAGCAGCAATATACCTGGTTTTTTAAATTTAGAGAGATCTTTTCCCCAAATCACATTTTCATAAATAGAATAGCGTTTGGCAAAATTTAATGCTGCAATTGATTTGCCGATGAACGCCATGGTAAGAATTGAAAGAGGGCCAAAACGACTTTCAAAAAGGAGTGGCGCAATTAAAGTAGCTAATAATGCACCGACATTAATTGCAATATAATAATAGGTCATTGCTGATTTTGCTTTAATGGCATCATCTGAATAAATGTGCGATACCATGCTGGAAGATGTGCCCATGAGTAGTGAGTTGGTTGCAGGTATAAAGGCATAAGCGGCAATAAAAAAGGTATCACCTATGGAGCTCACCGTGTAACCACTCAGCATGACCAGAAGATAAGCTGTAGCAAGCATAATACTGCCAAGAAGTATGGAGCGTCTGATGCCAATTACTGTATCGGCCATGTATCCACCTAACATGGGCATCAAATAGCCCATTGCATGAGCGACGCCGATAAAAGCATAGGCTTTAGCTTGGCTATACCCCAAGCCTTGAGACCATACTGGACGGGTTAGAAAAAGGACTAGAATGGTATTTAGCGCATATACAGAAAACTGACTCCAGAAGGTAATAAAAATGATGTTATTGGCTTGTTTTTGGCGCAAATCCAATTCAGGCAAGTAATTTTTCACTTCTTGAGAAATCATTTCTCGCACCTTATCCTAATCACGGTAATTATCAGATTATCACTTTCTCGCAAGAACGACATTAATTATGTGTGTGTCATGATAAGGAAAAGTAAAAATTTTGCTAAATAAACGTTTAAGTCTTTGAATTAAAAATATTTTAGGAAGCATTCGTATGGATAGTGTATTCAGAAACCAGGTGCCTTCAATACCAAAAAGTGCGAGTTCATCAATGGTATTGAGTGTGATTGGTATTTCCAAACGTTGATGGGAAATGACTTCAAATTGACTTTGTTTGAATGCGAGCATTAATTCATTAGTACTTGCTGCAACAGTGGTATTTTTCACAATGGATTTATAGTAATGCCCCACAACGCTACTTAAAATGGAGTCTTCTGCAATCAACTCCGCCAGACGTTGTTGCGCGACAGGAAATGAATCATAGGTCGTTGTAATCATGGAAAAGTGGCCATTAGCCCGAGTCAATAACTTGGCCTCATGAAAAAGCACTTTGATCGGAATATAGGCATTAATAAAATGCGCCAAAATTAAATCCTGGCTATGGGGTGGCAAAAATTTATTTGCTTGAGTCGCACTGCCTTCGATCGTGATTAATGGTAATGTTTCACGCGCACGCTTTAACATTTCTGAAGAAACGTCAATTCCTGTGAATTCAGCTTGGGGCATGATGTGCTGAAGCTTTTTGAGAAATGCCCCATCACCAACACCCAAATCAAGAACTTTATAATGAGATTTTATTCCCAAATAAAAATGCTTCATTTGTTCTATTGCAATTTCATGGCTCTGACTAATCGCTCCAAAGCGATTGGCAGTAGCATAGTTCTCAGCGATGTCGTTATACATGGCCTTTAAGGACATGCAAAGATTCCAGTTTTAAAAAAGCGTTTGGTCAGTATATCTCTAAATGAGGGTGATTTGCGACAGCTGTTTAAGGAAATTTATTTCATGTTAGTAGTTGACACGAACTCTTTTATGGTAAAACGTGTGATGATGAATGCAAAAACCTTGCGGATTATAATCTTCGCGAGCAATACTGATGTGAAATGTTTTTTTATAAGTTTTTGAGCTCGCAATTTGTTTCACTGTAGAGGCTAGAGTGGGGTAGTTAATGAGAAGTACATACCAAACTCTTTTTTCCTCTTGTTGATGCCAACGCTTTTTAGTAGTCACTTTTTCTATTTTTTCGATTTGAAAATCAAAAGTTTTACCTATGGGTAGCGTTTGGAGTTTGCCAAGATCTAAACTGTCGGCATAAAATAAGATGATATGACCACCAAGCGAGTTTCTATCCGGAACCAGGCATGGAGCATCCTTTGCAGCGCTGTGTTTTAACAAAATAGGATAAAGCACATTGACATAATCATCAGATATTTTTAAATAAACATAGCATTCATCACTTACTTGTAAGGTTCCTTGAGCAGGTAATAATTTTGCTGCTTGCAACAGTTCAGGATCATTCATTGAAGTGACAGAGGTGGTATTATTGGTGTCACCAAACGATACTAAGACGATGAGCAAGTAGATTAGCGCACATCATTTTTATCAAGTTATTCATCATTTTTCCTTTAGTCAGACCGCACCCGCAAAGCAGGTGGCTTGACGGTGGTGAGCAGCCCCCAGGGCTGCCGGCGATTAGTTCAAACTAACTTTAAAAATTACCTTTCTCATCAGCACCGCTCGTTTTATCAAGCTGCTCCTGATTTTGAATATATTCCCTAAGTTTAGATTCCTCAAAACCCACGGTAGAAACAGCATAGCCACGAGCCCAGAAGAGCTCGCCGTTAAAATTCCTTTTCCTGCCACCAAATTGTCGCGCAACCGCAATAGCACTTTTGCCTTTGATGTATCCAATAGATTCGGAAACTGAATATTTTGGCGGGATACTAATCAGCATATGCACATGGTCTTGAACCATATGCCCCTCCAATATTTTACAACCTCGATGACTTGCTAAATCTCTGAATACTGGACCTAGAAACCTTCGGATTTGGCCATATAACACTTTTTTACGATATTTCG
>JBOFJV010000067.1:0-8201 GCA_051657005.1 Legionella sp.
GCCTGGGTGCAGCGCAGCGGAACCCGGGATCTGAGCCACATCAATAAACCATGGTTCCGCTGCGCTGCACCCAGGCTACAAGCCTACATGCTACAAATGATCGCTTAAGTTGACGCCATTAACCGTTCATTCTGAACGAGTACAAATTAAAAAATAATAACTCTACGGCATAATTTGTACTTTAACAATACAAATTTCTAAAGTTTTTCCTGATTTTGTAGATACAGTAAACAAGATGGAAAAAAGTTACTTTAAAAAGAGGTTTGTGTTTCGTTAGGATGCTAAGTGACTTCAAATAAAAATAAGAAAGAACAATTGGGGGAATGACAAATGGATAAAAGAATGAAACTCGTATTCATGGGGATTTGTGCTTTCAGTATGTCTTCTTGCACCATGATGGATACAACAGGTGAATACCAAGCTTATCCAGCTTCGTACGATGTGACACAACCTTATACTCTAAATAATTACAATATGATTAATTACGATTACCGTTACCAGCAAAGACAGGAAGTTGTTGTTCCGGAGTAGTATCATGTGGGTGATCTCCGTTCGCCTGTTTCTTTTAAAGATCGCGATCAAAACTGGGTCAATAGTCAAAGTCCGCAAGGATATACCATTGAATTAGTCGAAGGGGATAAGGCAGCACAAGTGGCGCAAGTTCTCTATAAAGCCCCAAAGAATGATCGTCTGGTTCAAGTAAAATACGAACAAGACGGTAAAACACATTACAATGGGGTATATGGTACTTACCGTTCTGCAGATGAAGCACAAAAAGCATTAAATGCATTACCGCCTGAAATTAAAAGCAGCGCCTCAGTTGTTAACTGGAGCATTGTTCAACAATAGGTTTGTGGGATGTACATATAAGTAAGTAGTAAGTAGCCTGGGTAAGGCGCAGTGGAACCCTGGTTTGTGGATTTGGCTTACAATCGCGGGTTCCTCTATGTTTGACTCAGATTACGAGGCTTGAATTACTTGGCTACAACTTGTTTTATCTTATGTTGCTTTGGCAGCGGAGCTAATGAGTATCATCAAGCGCGCTATGCCTGGAGTTTTCGAGAGTTCAGCCTCAAATTGTTTGATTGTTATCGCATAACGTTGATTCATTTGCTTTAGCCAAGCAATAAATGCATCAAATGCAACCGCATCAAAAGTAAGCTGAATATCCCCGGAACTGATCTGTTGTAATTGATAAGGAAATTTCAAAGTAGGTTCTTCTTTAAGTTGGGTGGCTAAGACTGTCAGCAACTTACTGTTGCTGAGTTCTTGTTTTGTTTGCTTTGTATGATTTTGTTGTCTGACTTTTTGCATCCAGAGTAATGTTTCGGTTTTATCGATTAACTGTGTGGATTTTTGATTCACTTGATGCGTTAATGGACTATATAAAAACAAGTAATAAATATAGAGGATAAGGCAAAGTGCTGCGCCTGCAACCATCCATTTTTCTCGTTCATTCAGCGTACTTAAATAAGATTTCACATTAACTCCAAGGTTGCAACAACTTGCTGTTCACGTGTAGACGCCTGGGTTTGTTTGACTTTAAGCTGCAATTTCTTTAATTCGTTTTCTAATTCCTCCAGACTTGGGAAGTCAGCACTAATTAGTGTTACGGCCAAGGTTTTATTTTGATAACGTAATTGTTCCAGCGTAATGCGATCATTCTTCATTACCTTGGCAAATTGATTGAGTAAAAACCAAAAATGATTTTGATCTTCGGGATGGTTACTTTTTAACAACTGAGTAATGCGAAATTTAGGGCTAATCACGTGCTTCGCGTTTGGGAAAAACTCATGGTAAATCACCGCAATCTGCTCATCAATTTTTTGAGTGTGTTGATTTAATCGATGCAAGTTGATGGCATTGACTAATAAAAGTGAGAGTAGCCAAAAACAAAAAAGAGCTCCTGCGATCATGTATCCTTTTTTAATTAAATCTTCTTTATTTCCACGTTGCATTTCACCTTGGCACAGATTCATTAACTTCGCTTTTAGTATTCTTTGTGCAATCCAAATATGGGATGATTCCGGATTTTGGGGCTCGTTAGCATCGCTATGGATTTGACTGTCTTTAAAAATCAGGGGGTGCTGCTCAGGGTGATTTTTAAGATAGATATCGGCAAGTTCGCCAGAAAGAGTGCCTTTAAAATCATCTGCATTAATGAGTAAGTTTGTTTCACTGACAAAAAGCTCGTGTGTTGCTAAGGAAAACCAATCCAGTGTCATTCCTGCAAAATCAATTTCATGATCAGCAAGCACTTGCATGACGGAGCGAATTCGGTGTTTGCTTATCACAGTTACTAAATATTGATTGTTTTGATAATGTGCTTTGTCAAAAGCAAAATGAAGCTCATCTAAAGATTGGGATAATTTATCCTCTAATGCATAAGGAATAGCAATTCGTGCTTTTCTTTCAGGAAGCCAAGATAATTCCAAATTGAAAAAGCTTGCATGATCGCTTGTTTCAATGATTAAGGTTTTACATTCACTCTGAAAGTTTTTAATTTCAACAAAAGTGCGTTGTGCAGGTGGAACAATTAAAGCTCCATCTGCATTTAATTTCAAACAGAAACATCCTTCGTCATTGAGATGTTTCGTGAAGAGAAAAAGGGTATCCATTCCTAAGCATAAGCTCTATGTTTTTTGCTATTCATTGCGGTCCATTGTTGCTTTAATTGTTGTGACAGCAAATAAACGACAAGCGCGTATTGAGGGCTGGAATTGTAGCGCGTAATGACAAAGAAATTAGGATAGGCAATCCAATATTCATTTCCTTGAGCAGTGACCAGTTCAAGCAATGCGGCTCGTGAAGGGTGATTGTGGGCTGCTGTCATGGGTTTAATTCCATTGGCTACCAACTGAGAATAAGAATAGTTTGGTGTTTTTGGATTGATTTGCATGTGTCTGTAGCGATCGCCAGTTAATTTTGCGTGTTGCGCAATTCCATCATTGGTTTTCCAACCATGTTGACGAAAATAATTTGCAATACTGCCGATTGAGTCGTCATTGTTTGTGACTAAATCACGTTTGCCACTGTGATTAAAATCTACAGAAAACTTACGATAACTACTGGGCATGAATTGCGGTTGGCCAATAGCTCCGGCATAAGAACCCTTGTATTGAGTTGCAGGTACACCATGCTCTCGACACAGTAAGAGATATTCCTTTAATTCATGAGTGAAATAAGGTGAGCGTTTCGGATAGTTGAATGCCAGAGTAGCCAATGCATCGAGTACACGATGATCGCCTTGCTTTTCGCCATACAAGGTTTCTACGCCCAAAATAGCAACAATGATTTCAGGGGGAACGCCATATTCCTTTTGTGCTTTTTCTAGCGCTTTTCGATTGGCAGCCCAATAATCCAAACCACCTTTTAAACGTTGGGGTGTTAGAAATAAATCTCGATAGACATCCCAATTCTTCTTTTCATAAGGTTTTTCCATTGATTCAATAATATCGGGTTTGAGTACTACCTGGTTCATTATTGCAGTAAGTTCTTTGGCGTTAAAATGGTATTCTTTAACCATACCTTTCATAAACAGCTGCACATCTTTTCTCTTGGTAAATGCGGTATCTGAATAAGTTGAGAAAGAGAAAAGGAACAGCATTGCTGCAATAAAACCCAGCTTAGATATTTGTTGCATAGCAAATCCTGTAGTGAAAATGAAATGATAAATCTTATTAAAAATACTGTGTATTAGCAAATACTTTCAGGCCAAGCATATTTAGGCTAAAATGCGGCTATTTGCAAAAGGGTTATTTAAGTTGAGTGATTTAAAGCTAATTCGTAATTTTTCAATTATTGCCCATATTGATCATGGTAAATCGACCCTGGCGGATCGATTTATTCAAATTTGTGGTGGTTTAACCGAGCGTGAGATGAGTGCTCAAGTGCTTGATTCTATGGATATCGAGCGCGAGCGCGGGATCACGATTAAAGCTCAGTGTGTTTCCTTAAATTACACTGCTCGAGATGGCAAAACCTATTTATTAAATTTCATCGATACTCCAGGGCATGTGGACTTCAGTTATGAAGTATCGCGTTCTTTAGCAGCCTGTGAAGGTGCCATTCTTGTAGTTGATGCTGCTCAAGGTGTGGAGGCACAAACAGTTGCTGTGTGTTATACAGCGATTGATCAATCGTTATCGGTGTTACCAGTCCTTAATAAAATTGATTTACCACAAGCAGAACCTGAGCGCGTTATTTCAGAAATTGAAGACATTATTGGTCTTGATGCACACGATTCAATCAGAGTTAGTGCTAAAAGTGGTCTTGGTGTTGAAGAAGTACTCGAAGCTTTAGTAACGCATATTCCAGCACCAGAAGGGGACATTAATAAGCCACTACAAGCGCTGATTATTGACTCATGGTTTGATAGTTATCTTGGTGTGGTTTCTCTGGTACGCATCGTGAATGGCTCGATTCGTAAAGGCGATAAGATGCTGGTTATGTCAACCGGTCGTGCTTATGAAGTCGATCAAGTAGGCATATTTACGCCTAAACGTACCAAACTGGATGCGCTTAATGCTGGGGAAGTAGGGTATGTCGTTGCTGGAATTAAAGAAATTCAAGGTGCTCCTGTTGGGGATACACTTACTTTAGAAAAAACACCTGCTGACACACAATTGCCTGGATTTCAGCGTGTTAAACCTCAGGTTTATGCAGGGTTATTTCCTGTAAGTGCTGATGATTTTGAAGCGTTTCGAGAAGCTTTGGCTAAATTAAGTCTAAACGATGCGTCATTATTTTATGAACCTGAATCATCAGAAGCTTTAGGCTTCGGTTTTCGCTGCGGCTTTTTAGGAATGTTGCATATGGAAATCGTCCAGGAGCGTCTGGAACGAGAATACAATCTTGATTTAATTTCTACTGCACCGACAGTGGTTTATCAAATAATAACGCAAAAAGGTGAGACGTTACTTATCGATAATCCATCTCTTCTCCCCCCACTTCCACAAATTAAGGAAATGTTTGAACCGATTGTACGGGCAAATATATTAGTGCCTCAAGATTATCTTGGTTCGATCATTAGCTTATGTATTGAACGCCGTGGTGTACAGGTCAATATGACTTATAGTGGTCGTCAAGTCTCTGTGACGTATGATATTCCTATGAGCGAAGTCGTCTCTGACTTTTTTGACCGATTAAAGTCTGTCAGTCGTGGTTATGCGTCATTGGATTATAATTTTTTACGGTTCCAAGAGGCTGATTTGGTAAAAATGGATATATTAATTAATAGTGACCGTGTTGATGCGCTTTCCGTCATCGTTCATCGCTCTTCAGCTCAAAGTCGAGGAAAATTAATTGCTGAAAAAATGCGTGATTTAATTCCAAGGCAAATGTTTGATGTCGCAATTCAAGCTGCTTTAGGAAGTCATATTATCGCTCGACAGACAGTAAAAGCGTTGCGTAAAAATGTGATTGCGAAATGTTATGGTGGTGACGTGACACGTAAACGAAAATTATTGGAAAAACAAAAAGCAGGTAAAAAACGCATGAAGCAAGTAGGGCACGTGGAAATACCCCAAGAAGCGTTTATGGCTGTTTTTCATACCGATAAAAAGAAATAAAATAGTGTAATTTGCACCTTTGCTCATTAGGATAGAATATTATGAATTTTGCTTTAATATTGGTTGTATTATCGTTTATTAGTGGATTTATCTATCTTCTTGATGTCCTGTTTTGGGCAAAAAAGCGCACACAGGATCAAAGGCCAAATCGTATTATTGAATATTCGCGCTCCTTTTTTCCGGTATTTTTTATCGTTTTACTATTACGTTCTTTTTTAATTGAACCTTTTCGTATTCCCTCGGGATCGCTTGAACCTACTTTGTGGGTTGGTGACTTCGTTGCAGTGAATAAATTTATTTATGGCTTAAGACTGCCGGTTTGGGAAAAGAAAGTAGTGTCGATTTCCGATCCGAAAACTGGCGAGGTTGCGGTATTTCGCTGGCCGCCAGATCCATCTTTTGATTACATCAAAAGAGTCATTGGAGTTCCTGGTGATAAAATTAGTTATCATAATAAAGTATTAACGGTTAATGGTAAGGAAGCTAAGCAAACATTTGTTGAATACACAACAGATGAAAGTTCTGGAAAAGCTGTTTCTCAATATAAAGAAGATTTAAATGGGACAGTGCATAATATTTTTATTCGCCCTGATGTGCCTGCCGTAGATTTTGATATCGTCGTGCCTGAGGGAAGCTATTTTATGATGGGAGATAATCGCGATGATAGTGCGGACAGTCGTTTTTGGGGATTCGTTCCGGAAACTTATTTACGAGGAAAAGCATTTTTAGTCTGGATGAGTTGGAATGGTAAGACGGACAATGTACGCTGGTCAAAAATAGGGAAATTGATTCCTTAACGGCAGCTATTTGTTAGTATTGGATCAAAGAGCAGATCTTAATTAACCTAATGAAGGAACAGTAATGCAGAGACAACACGGAATGACGTTTATTGGTAGCATAGTGACAATAGCCGTTGTTGTAATGGCCGCACTTCTCATTATGCGTGTTATCCCAGTTTACTTGCAGTATTATGCCATAGTTGAGTCGATTAAAGGATTAAATACAACACCATCGTCGAGTTTGACTGGTGATCCATTTCAAGATGTTGCGATATTAAAGAGCAGCCTAGACAAACGTCTTGATATTAATGAAGTGCCAAGCTTAAAAGAAGATCAATTGACCATTGTTCCGAATGGAACCAATAAATTTAAAGTGACATTGAAATATCAAGTGATTAAGCCTTTGGTATATAATATTAGCTTGTTGTTTGATTTTAATCGTACTGAAGAGGTTGTGACCGGTAGTGAAAATTGATTTAGAAAGATTATGTAGGCGTTTAAACTATCAATTTAAAAATCTTGCTTATCTCAAGCAAGCCTTAACTCATTGCAGTGTTGGTAGTGACAATTATGAGCGTTTTGAATTTCTTGGTGACTCAATCTTAAGTTTCGTGATTGCCAATGAATTGTTTCATCGATTTCCCTTACGTAGTGAAGGGGAGTTAAGCCGTTTACGTTCTTTTTTGGTTCGTGGTGACATGTTGGTTGAGTTAGCTCGAGAAATTGATTTGAGTAATTTTCTTTTTTTGGGACAAGGTGAGCTAAAAAGTGGTGGTTTTCGCCGTGCTTCGATTCTTTCTGATGCCTTGGAGGCTGTTTTTGCTGCCGTTTTTCTTGATGGAGGAATTGAGCCTGCCAAGACGCTAATTCTTAAGCTTTATCATTCACGACTAGAAGATACCAATCTAAATGACTGCCTAAAAGATGCTAAAACGCAATTACAAGAATATTTACAAGCTGAAAAAATTGCGCTTCCTGAATATGTTTTAACTAAAGTAAAAGGTGATGAGCACAATCAAATTTTCTATATCACTTGTACTGTTAATGGAACGAAACAACAAACCTTTGGCCAAGGCCCTAATCGACGTAAGGCGGAGCAGTTAGCTGCTAAAGCCATGTTAGAGTTGTTGCGCTCAGGTAAGTAAGACGAGTACATCCATTTTTTCAAAGAATTATCATCCATTACAGAATATCTCATGGATAGACTTTTAACTGCCTATCGTGAAAGCCAGAATAAAGAGTTGCTTTTTGACGATAATGGTGAATATGCAGCAATTATTAATGAGGTAAAAGCATATTATATGAACCTTAATTGTTTGGAATCGCCATCTCATATTAGAGTTCGTGATGATCAAATTGAAAATATCGGTGCTTTTGTTAGAGATTATGTTCTCGGTAAGAAAAATACAGTTCCTGAGCATCTATATGCTCATACAAAAAATTCTTGGTCAGCTGTATTCTGGGTGCAGTGCATAGTCGTCAGGCTAAGAAACAAAAGCAATCAAAAGTAGGTTGGGTCTTGAGGTATCGGCACTCATTTTTAGTAGTATATTATATGTGCATTATGCCGTCGTTGCGAGCCGCAGGCGAAGCAATTGTAAGTTAAATTTGTGATAAATTAGTTTCGGTAAGAGAGAAAAAATTGTTTAATCTTACCGGGAGTAAAAAAGAACCCTCATCTGCCATGAAACATATGGCTCTACACCAATTAAGGGGGCACTTTAATCAAATTAGTCTAGACTAAGTCCTTGATTTAGCGAACAAAAGGAGATTAAAGTGCCGAAGTACAATCTTATCCTAAATTTACATGGATTTTCCATAGTAAAAGTGAGCGGATATCAACCATTAATAT
>JBOFJV010000068.1:0-2242 GCA_051657005.1 Legionella sp.
CTTACAACTTCCTTTGCCTACGCTTAACCATACGCGTTATCACATACAGCCCAAGGCTAAGTACGAAATGCGCTCGGTCGCGCTTTCCCGGTAGCACTTTCAGATACTAGCGGTCGTGCACTTTCGTGGCGCACTTTGATATGTTTTTTTATTGGTTCACCATTCATATGAAAGAACATCGTTCTGTAATTGGTGTCCATAAAGAACGTGTTTTTTTATCTGTGCGCGATTATGAAGCTTTTCCTAATGTACAGGAATAAAAGCCCTATCATTGGCCTCCATTCCAACATCCAGGCTTAATTACTCTTCCAAAGGTAGTGCTCGTAGTACAAAGAGCAAGTACTTAAATGGTTGCCTAAGGCTTATGCAGATCCCATTCAATTTGAACGTTTGGCTCATGATTCGGTTGCTCAAGAGCAAAAATTGGCGGCTGCTTTAAAGGCTTTATTAACCTATCAGCCTGAGCTTATGCGGAAACGCCTCGAAGAGGTTTTTGGCGATTTGACCTTAAACTATACGTCATTAGATGAGGTCTATGGCACGGGTGAGCTGCGGAAAAAATATGAAGCACTCTACCCTCTCTTATGTAATGAAGAAACCAACACAAAACCTTTTGTTGATTTTATGATGGAGTTGTATCAGGAGCATTACGATAACTTATATCGCGTTGTTGTTTTTTACATGGGATGTTCCAATAATGGATTTGGTGTGCCATTACCTGCAACCTGTTTGTCTCTTTATTAAAAGCCTTCTTTTTATCGCAATATCGAAGAGTGGGTCACCAAGGAAAATGCGACAACTTATGCAACGGAAGAACATCTGCAATATAATCCTGCTGAGCTACAAAGACGCTACAATCAAGTGTGGCGAGATGCGTTTGCACCGACCCTGAAAGAATTGCTTTATAGCTCGTATCGACTCGCAAATACATTACTGAAGGACATGACTAATCCTCCCCATGTCCAAATCTCCGAATTGGTGAGCAAAGAGGTGACCGATGACAGCTTAACGAATGTATGGGAGTTGTTTGGGAGCATGCCAATGCTTTCTGCGGCTGCTTTTGAATCGGAGATTAAAGTCCATAAGGACAACAAGTCGCGAGACGCGTTATTGGCATTAATCGCATTTATTAATGAGTTTCATGAGATAACCAAAGCATATTATAAAAAAGAACGCATAGAACTTAGCGAAGAAGATAATCTCGAGTTTTCAAAAAACTCAACTTACTCCATCAACGATATAATTTAAAAATACGTCAATGTCTGGCAAATACAACAACTGAGGCGCTTGAGTTTATTAATATTGCCGAACGCCTTAAGTTAGTTTCCGAGCAAGTCAATTTCCAATTGCATTTGACCACTACAGACAAACATATGGAAAAGGCATTGCTTTCGGTGAAAAAAGAAGTATTACCCTTTACTCATGAAGAGGTAAAAAAAGAATATTATGATTCCTTATTTGTGTGGGCAAAAAGTTTGCGACCAGATGAATTAGAGCGACACATTATTGATATTATTGATAAAAAATATGCGCCGACGTTGTCTTTAGTTTCCTTTCGTCAAAGAATGACAACCTGTCAAAGACTATTTGAAAAAGAGTGCTCATGAAAGCGGTGATAATCGACTGGCTTATATTTTAAGTTCAGGAAATCAAGAAGGCGCGTTAAATACACTTCTTGTAGATGGCCTTACGCCGTTGATGTTGCAAAAATATCCGATTACCAGCATGGATCTTGCAATCAGGGATAAAGGCTTTGAAAAAGGAATTACAGATTTTACTCGCGATGTTGTTTTTTTTGCCAAGAAAGACAAGCGCTTTACCCATGCGTACAGTGAGGAAGTAATGGCACTGCTTTATAAAGCAATGTATCATTGGGCTGATTCTTTGACAGAGCGCTCATTCAAAGGACTAATCGGCTCGATACTAAAAAATATGATGGTCGAATAAGCTATTTTACGAGTTCCAGAAGAGGCGAAGTAGAGGGTTATTTAGACAAAGGATTTACCAATGCAAAAGTATTGGCCATGATCTTTATGAATGGATCAGATGATTCAACATTGAACGAAGTGTTATTTGTGAGAACACTCGAGCTCATTAAAATAGATGGCTCTTTCCCATTTAAGGGGGCAGCTCTAATCACCCACAGAGCACCTTAACACGCACTCTGTAATTTTCAAATTTTCTAAAACCATAAGCTCTTCGCTGAATTAGTTTCATTTTACGATGAAACCCTTCTGTGATT
>JBOFJV010000069.1:0-2718 GCA_051657005.1 Legionella sp.
AAGTCGCCAGAATGTGGCGGTTTAGTAAATCAAATGGAATCACAGAAGGGTGTCATCGTAAAATGAAAATCATTCAGCGAAGAGCTTATGGTTTTAGAAAATTTGAAAATTACAGAGTGCGTGTTAAGGTGCTCTGTGGGTGATTAGAGCTTCCCCCTTAAATGGGAAAGATCCTGATTTTCCAGTGCAATTAGTTCTTCATAAGTCAATAGCATTTAATCCTCCTTAAATTAAAAAGAAACAGTGGGTATTAAAAAATCATATAAAAAATGACTTCCTAAGCCTGCAACATGGGCATCATCAATTTCTTTGTTTTCATCTTTCGGCAGAGGGGGCACCGAAATTGAGTGCAAGTACGTCAATTTGCAAACTATATTAACGGATTAAAATTGAACTGTCATGAAATTAAGCTAAAGTTTTTTTAAAAAATGTCGAATAAGTGATCAGATGCATGTTTTGCCTTTAAAAAATACAATAACAATAAGGAGTGGGCAATGTCTAAAAATCACTTACTACAAGATCCTTTTTTAAATGAATTAAGAAAGGAAAAGGTGCCTGTATCCATTTTTTTGGTAAACGGAATTAAATTGCATGGTATAGTCGATTCTTTTGATCAGTATATAGTCATGTTAAAAAATTCGATTACACAAATGGTTTACAAACACGCAATTTCAACTGTGGTTCCTTCACGTGCCGTTAAAATGCCGGTAGAAGATGATGCGGATGGCGCTGATACGGAAGAGAAATAGTTTAAAATTTCATTTGTTCTAACCGAGGCTACATCTGATACTATTGCATCAACTTAAGAAGAAAGTTGTAGCCTGGAGCAGCGAAACTTGAGGAGCAATGCGTGAATTACGTTTTGATCCTCGGTTACGGTTTCGCCTTCAACCAGGCTACGTCTAATCTATTGAGTCAATAATGGCTGGGCAATACGTTTCGTTTTCGGAGAATAAGTGAGTGTTTGAACGTCCTCAAGGTGGTGAGCGAGCGGTGCTGGTGCAATTGGCACTACCTGGAATTGATGCAGATAAGGCATTGCAGGAATTTGAAGAGTTGGCTTTGTCAGCGAATGCAGAAGTCCTGGATTGCGTTTTAGGAACTAGAGCAACACCTGATGCAAAATATTATATCGGTAAAGGTAAGGCAGAAGAGATTGCTGAACTTGTTAAAGCGCTTGATGCCGAAGTAGTCCTGGTCAATCACGAGTTATATCCCTCTCAAGAGCGAAATTTAGAACGTTTATTTGAATGTCGAGTGGTCGATAGAAGCGGCTTAATTCTTGATATTTTTGCCCAACGTGCGCGAACGTTTGAAGGAAAATTGCAAGTTGAGCTCGCGCAATTACAGCATTTATCAACACGCCTGGTTCGTGGCTGGACCCATTTGGAGCGCCAAAAAGGCGGGATTGGTTTACGCGGTCCTGGTGAAACTCAGCTCGAAACGGATCGGCGTTTATTGCGCGAACGCATTAAATACATTAATAAGCGTTTGGAAAAAGTACGCAGCAGCCGCGATCAAAACCGACAAGCCCGGCGTAAAGCCTCTCTAAGAACTGTGTCTTTAGTAGGTTATACGAATGCTGGAAAATCTACTTTATTTAATGCATTAACTGGTGAGTCGATTTATGTCGCTGATCAATTGTTTGCGACTTTAGATCCTACCATGCGGCAACTGAATCTTCCTGGCTCTTCTGCGGTCATTTTAACCGATACAGTGGGTTTTATTCGCGATTTACCGCATCAATTGGTCGAAGCGTTTCGGGCGACATTGGAAGAGACGCAGCAAGCCGATTTATTGCTGCATGTAATCGATATTTCCGATCCGCATTGGCGAGAAACTGTTTTTTACGTACAGCAGGTTTTGGATGAATTGGGAGTGCATGATATTCCAATCATTCAGGTGTTTAACAAAATTGATTTAAAAGAAGAATGGACACCTAAAATTGATTATCAGGAAGACCGATGCAAGGTGTGGATTTCAGCTGCATCCAACTTGGGTCTGGAGTTGTTAAAAGAAACAATCAGTACGCAGTTGCATGGAGAGGTGCTGGTTGAAGACATTGTTCTTACCGCAAGCCAAGCGAAATTACGCGCCCAACTCTATCATTTGGGCGCCATTGTGCAAGAGTCGATCAATGAAGAAGGCAATTGGATGTTGACAATTCGCATTACCAACGCGCAAAAGCAACGTTTGTTTTCAGATGCAAGTTCCTCGTTTTAGTGATTAAGGTAAAATATACTCCGTTGGTGCGACGCCTTCTGATTCATGAATCACATAATGTGCTTTTTCGGCTTTATTTTTTGCGCTCTTCGATAAAATCCGACCGCAGCAAGCGCCAAAGTAATTGCATGGGCATTACTGATGATCTTTTCGCGTTGCTTGTATGCGATAAGACCAAGAGCAAGCAGAGTTAAGGCTGGAGGAGTTAATAGAAAGAACAGCATATCATAACCTGGTTTTTCTCTGGGTATCATCGGCAGTTTTTTTGCGGTCTTGTTAAAATACCGGGATCGTTTGGTTTAATTAATTTTTTCTTCTTTTCTTCGGCCAATAATTGTTTCATTTTGGCCAATATAAGGCTCTACACCAATTAAGGTGGCACTTTAATCAAATTAGTCTAGACTAAGTCCTTGATTTAGCGAACAAAAGGAGATTAAAGTGCCGAAGTACAATCTTATCCTAAATTTACCTGGATTTTCCATAGTAAAAGTGAGC
>JBOFJV010000070.1:0-2603 GCA_051657005.1 Legionella sp.
AAAATAAGGGAATAAATCCTTTGGTTGCTGTAGCTATGGCATTGAACAATCAACGTTAGAGTACAGTTTCTTTCACCACTGTACGTCACGCAGTGGCGTATAGGGGTGAGTAGTTACCCTTTATCAAAAGTATATGTTCCTACCAGATAAAGAACATTTCCATTGGTTGATGAGCCCGGAATATACGCTGCTTTTAGTGAAAGTTTTTTATAAAATATACCGACCCAGGGAACTGCTCCAGGAAAGGGGACGTAATGAAGAATATCCGGGCGAGCAGTAACCAAGAGCGAAAATCCTATTCCTGCTTTAAAATCTTTAGTAACGTTTGCGACTTTTAAATAGGCATATCCGGCTGTCGGCTCCACATTACGATGGGAGTCAAGAAAAGCAAAGGCATACAGCCCATGCCAGTTTCCTTTTTCATCAAAGAACCCTTTACCAAAACCGCCTCCCCACGCTAATTCATTATAGTGCTTTGTTCTGATTTGTTCGGGAGAATAAGTAAAGCGATTGTGCCAGGCATATCCTGAGAGGTAAATCTCGGTATTCCCTTCAGTCCATGTTTGATGGAGACGGCGACAAAAAGGTCTAAATAATGGTAGCCAATATTGGCAAAGCTTGGGTGTGTCCGTTTGCGTGGCTGGAGTTAGGTGATTTGGGGCTCCGCTTTTCGTCCCAGTACCTGCATTCTCAGTGATGCGTTCAGATGAGCTTGCTTTTTCTGTGGTTGTACTAAAAGCATTAAAGGAAAATGCCATTAATAGACCAATAATAATATATCGCACGGCCATTTTTTTCATGAAATAACTTAACCTATGGGAGCATTATTTTAAAACGGTGTTTCTATTTTGTGTTTAATCGAGTGCATTGCAGGGAGCCTCTATAATTTTCGATTGGATTTTCTGTATGATTTGGCAGCATTCTTGCTTAATAATTAACTATGGAGTTTCAAAACTGTGAGCATACTACCATGGACTTGTTTCGTAAAAAAGAGATCAATAACTCATTTGATAAAGAATCCCAATTAGTTAAATGTCTTTATCTCTTTGATCTGACCTTTTTAGGTGTAGGAGCCATAATAGGCGACGGTATGTTTGTTTTAACAGGAGTTGTTGCCGCAACAGATGCAGGCCATGCTGTAATTCTTTCTTATATTTTGGCTGGTTTTACTTGTGTTTTTGCTGCTTTATCCTACGCTGAATTAGCGGCAGCTATTGGTGGATGCGGTAGTGCTTACGGATATGCTTACGTTGGCTTTGGTGAACTTATTGCCTGGATTGTTGGTTGGGATTTATTGCTGGAGTATTCTATTTTTGTTTCGGCGGTCTCGGTGGGATGGAGTAGCTATGCAAACGATTTTCTTGCCGCTATAAAAGTACATGTCCCCAAAGTATTATTGCATGGACCAACCGATGGAGGCATTTTTAACCTGTTAGCCTGTGCTATTATTGCACTTTAAATGGGATTACTGATTTGGGGCGTCAAATCCAGTACGCGGGTGAATAATCTTATGGTGACAACTAAGCTAGTCGTTGTCCGTCTTTTTATTGTGATTGCTGTGATAGAGGCTGATTTTTCCAATTGGTCACCCTTTTTACCCTTTGGTTGGTATGGCGTAATTAAAGGTGCTTCATTAATCTTTTTTGCCTATATTGGTTTAGATGCCATATCCACTGCTGCTGAAGAAGCGATTAATCCGCAACGTGATTTACCAAAAGGAATAATTGGTTCTTTATTTATTTGTACGGTCTTATATATAGTCGTCGCCGGATTATTAACGGCTATAGCGTCTTATACCACTTTGAACAACGCCTCTCCTATCAGTCATTCTTTATTGGTCTTGGGGTATAAACCGGCAGCGAGTCTCATTAGTGTTGGTGCTATCGCTGGTTTGACTACAGTGATGCTGGTTCTTTTTTATGGATTAACTCGGGTGATGCTCTCTATGACTCGTGATGGTTTATTACCAGACATTTTTTCCAAAACAAACCGTTATACCAAGACACCAGTGCGTATCATCGTGCTCTATGGTAGTTTAATCTGGTTACTTAGTGCATTAACCACAATCGATGTTTTAGCCGAATTAGTGAACGTGGGCACTTTATTTGCCTTTTTTATTGTTTGTGCCGGCGTACTCTATCTACGTTATGCCAAGCCTGAAATAGAACGGCCTGTTAAGTAGCCTGGGATGCCGTATGTGCCTATTTTAGGAATGGCCAGTTGTTTGTATTTGATCCTGAATTTATCCTCAGTTACTTTGATGCGTTTTTTCATTTGGATGATAATTGGTCTGGTGGTTTATTTTGGTTTTGGACGAACTAACAGTGTTTTAGCGAAAAAGTCTGATGGTAAGAATTCCTTAGAGGATTATTAACCCGAGAGGGATTTAAAGAATTTAGATGTGGCTTAATATCAGTGCTGCAGAAACCATTGCTGCGGCAGGAATGGTAATTAACCAGGAAAAGAAAATTGGCTCTACACCAATTAAGGGGGCACTTTAATCAAATTAGTCTAGACTAAGTCCTTGATTTAGCGAACAAAAGGAGATTAAAGTGCCGAAGTACAATCTTATCCTAAATTTACCTGGATTTTCCATAGTAAAA
>JBOFJV010000071.1:0-1879 GCA_051657005.1 Legionella sp.
AATCACAGAAGGGTTTCATCGTAAAATGAAACTAATTCAGCGAAGAGCTTATGGTTTTAGAAAATTTGAAAATTACAGAGTGCGTGTTAAGGTGCTCTGTGGGTGATTAGAGCTGCCCCCTTAAATGGGAAAGAGCCAATAAAGGACATTAAACTCTGGAAATGATTACTGGAAATCACGTTCCATTTATTACTCACTGCCTCGATTTTTTGATCGTACTCTTCTGGACTCATAGTTTAAACACACAAAAAGATAAAAATTATGTCCTTACCCATTTGCTCCCTAAAAAACTATTACTCTAAGCTGCTATGATTGCTATCAATCACAGCAGAATATAGAAAATAAGTCACATCGAGTGACAGATACTTAATTAAACGATTCGTTCCATTTTGACAGTATGATATGTAGCTTTATAAACGGTCAACGCTTCTTCTGCTGCTTGATTAAAGCCCAAAGCCAGATTCGCTTCATACATAACCACTAAAGCCTGTTGGGCGCTAGGTGCTTGAGGATAGTTTTTGACTACGTAACCGGCTCTTTCAATAGCTGCAACATACATCTTTCGTTTAAAATAAAATTTCGAAATATTTAATTCGTGTTGAGCAAACATGTTGCGCAAATAAATCATCCTTTGTAAGGCATTTGCTTTGTATTTACTGTCAGGGAATTTTTGAATTAGGATTGCAAAATCTGAATAAGCTTGTGTTTGGGTTCCCGGATCGCGCCAGGATTCATCCATAGGCAAAAATTTTGCAAAGATTCCACGACTTTGTTGGAAATTAGCCATCCCTCTCATGTAATAGGCATAATCTACATTTTTAGCCCGTGGATAAAGATGTATAAATCGCTCCGCTGTCGCTGCTGCGGAGGGATAATCATCATTTTTATAATACGCATAAATTAACTTCATTTGCGATGTCTCAGTATAGTCGCTAAATGGATACATGGTTTCTATAGCTTCTAAATGCTTAATCGCAGTGGCATACTCTTTTTTATGCAAATCATTTTGAGCTGCCGTATAAAGTTGTTCTGCTGTCATTCCCTTATAAGGGCTATTATCCTCATCATCTTTTTTCCACCACGTCTTACACGCAGATAAAGACACAATCAACCCCACCAGAAACAACATTTGAATTCGTTTCATAAATTACACCTATAAAATAAATCTACTGCATCTACTATAAGAGCCGTAAAAAACATGCAACATTATACCCAAGAAACGCGAAAATGCTATGTTTTAGGTGACTTGATTTTTTGATGCAAAAAGCATTTAAAAATAAAGAATAACGTGACAATGATCGGTTTTTAAACATCATTTATTTAATTCGAAAAAATTCTTCTATTTTTTTAGAAAAGTATTTGCAAAACCATTCGCATTAGAGTATTATCATCGCCCGGAGAGATGGCAGAGTGGTCGATTGCGGCGGTCTTGAAAACCGTTGAAGGGAAACCTTCCCAGGGTTCGAATCCCTGTCTCTCCGCCAAGATGCGCCCCACAACTTAATTATTATATACGTCGTAAAAAAATCGGCTCTTTCCCATTTAAGGGTGCAGCTCTAATCACCCACAGAGCACCTTAACACGCACTCTGTAATTTTCAAATTTTCTAAAACCATAAGCTCTTCGCTGAATTAGTTTCATTTTACGATGAAACCATTCTGTGATTCTATTTGATTTACTAAACCGCCACATTCTGGCGACTTCATCTTTCCAAGCTCCCATGGTCTTACCCAATGAAGCTAACGCCTTAAAAGCACTTTGCTTTAATTCAGTCAGCATGCCTAAGCAGGTAGGTATTACTTTACGACATGCCTTTTGTGTTAATGCTCTTTTCATTAAAAGAGAATGAAGTTGTTGTTGGAATTGATAGATTGCATCG
>JBOFJV010000072.1:0-4147 GCA_051657005.1 Legionella sp.
CTTACAACTTCCTTTGCCTACGCTTAACCATACGCGTTATCACATACAGCCCAAGGCTAAGTACGAAATGCGCTCGGTCGCGCTTTCCCGGTAGCACTTTCAGATACTAGCGGTCGTGCACTTTCGTGGCGCACTTTGAACGTTTTTTTCAATTGGAGGACAACTTAGGTCATTCAACAGGTACTGGTCTAGGATTAGCAATCACCAAAGAGTTCATTGAATTACATCATGGAACAATTAAAGTAGATGAATCGAAATTAGGCGGTGCACGTTTTGCCATCCAAATTCCCTTAAAAGCACCGGCCAATCAATTAGTCCATAAAACCACTCCAATCGCCAAAATGATGCAAGTACAGTATGTTGGGAGAAAACAGCAAAACATCGCCATAACGCCACCAACAATTGAGCACTCGAACTTACCACTCATTTTAGTGGTTGAAGACAATTCTGCCATGAGCGAATTCTTATACGACATACTCAAGAAAAATTATCGTATTGCGAGCGCTCAGGATGGTAAGGAAGGATTGGAGAAAGCGATTAAATTACTCCCTCAAGTCATTATCACGGATATTATGATGCCTAATATGAATTGAGTAGAGTTGGTCCGTGCAATAAGACAACATGCACTGCTCCTTTCAACACCAATTCTGGTGATTACAGCTAAAGCAGATGATGAACTTTGTGTACGTATTCTCCAGGAAGGAGCTCATGATTACATGACTAAACCCTGCTCAGTTAAGGAGTTTAAAGCACGAATCGCGAATTTAATTTTCGTTAAAAAAGCAGAAGATGAGTTGGAACTCTTTGTTTATTTAGCATCTCATGATTTAAAATCTCCACTACCTGCCATCGAGCATCTTATTTCATGGATTGAGGAAGATGCAGGAAATCAATTGAGCCCTCAATAGCGAAAATATCTGTCCTTTTTACGAAAACGTGCTTATCGTATGTCCCATTTGCTCGACGGATTAGTAAAATACGCTCAGGCTGGTGGAATGCATACAAAGGTTGAAAAAATTAATTTACCTGAGTTAGTTCGCTCTGTAACGAATGAAATCGAAGCAGCGAATGACTTTAATATTCATTGTGAGCCGTGTACATTTTCCGTAGAAGCAAAAAAAACCCTTTGCGCGAAGTGCTTTATGAGCTTATTAATAATAGTGTACAGCATCACCATCTCCGCAAAGGACATATTGAAATAGGCGTAGTTGAAAAGAATAATTATTACGAGTTTTTCGTTGCTGATGATGGCCCAGGAATCGAACATGTATATCAAGATCGCATTTTCCAACTGTTTCAAACATTACAACCTCGCGATGTTTTAGAAAGTTGTGGGGTGGGTCTTAGTGTTGCCAAAAAAATTGTCGAAGCAAGAGGTGGCAATATCATGGTCAAATCAGATAAAAATCAAGGAGCAGTGTTTCATTTTACTTGGCCAAAACGAATAGGAAGTGAGGTTTAAATGGTAAGCAAAGATAAAGTTCGCCATATTCTGGTAGTTGATGACGATGAAATTGACACCATCTATGTAGAAAGAGAGTTGGGCAAATTGAATTTGCCACTCGTGCTTTATATGGCAAAAAATGGGGTAGAAGCCTTAAATCTACTTATGGGTACCAACAGTAAGACGGCAATACTACCGACGCGCATTGTTTTAGACTTAATGATGCCTAAAATGAATGGCATCGAATTTTTGAAAATATTTCGCACCCATTCACAATTTAATAACACCATCATTTTCGTTCTAACCACCTCAAATAACAATAAAGATAAAATCGCAATCCAGGATTTTCATATCGATGGCTACTTCATCAAGGACACCCAATTCCATGATTTTATTGAACAATGCAAAAATGTATTGGAAACATGCTAAATTCATTCTTAGGGGTCAAGTCTTTTGATAAGGGTATTATTGGATTAGCAACGTGCAATCTCAAAACCCTTTATCAAAATACTTGTCGCCTAATCCGAATAAATAATAATACCCTTATCAAAAGACTTGACCCCTAATACCTATTGATCATCGAAATCAAATCGTCTGGCAGAATCTCTTCTAATGCTTCCTGGGTCTCTTGTTCTTGAGCTACTTTTTCTAATCTGTTTGATAATTCCTCTTGCACCCTAGAATTGTTTAAACTTAGACCAATACGCGTTAAATGAGCATCAGGTAATGGTGTGGAAGCGCCAAAAAAGGTAAGTGCAGGGCCACCGAATACATGAGCACGAAACTGAGAATAGCCTGGATTATTCACATCAGGAACCGTATCATTTTCGACGTAATTAGGTTTAGGCATCTTACATCTCCGTTTAAAGTGTTCAGCCATTATACCATCTCTCCAAACATTCGGATACATTATTAACCCATTTGAATCAAAAGAAAACAAAAAATAAAAAATTACAGCAACAGTTAATCGAGACTTAAAGGAATACTTTGCTGTTGATTAAAAAGTATTTTTGCCTCTTTGAATCCTCTTTCAGCAAAATAAATTGAATTTTGGGCATACAAAAGCAAGGTGGAACTGCGAGTTCCGTAATCGTATTGCGGTACATTGACAAAAATTGAGCTTAAACTTTTTTCAAATTCCTTCGATATCCCGGTTTGAGGTAATAAATCATCAGGAGCAAGTGTTTGATCTTCTAAAATAGGCAATAAGTGCGCTTCAATTTGAGCCTGATCATTTTGAGTACTTAACGTCACTAACTCGTGGTGCAATAATTCTTTTGCTTTTAAGACCTTATACCAGGGGGTATCAATTAAGTGATTGCTTAAACCATAAAGACCTGCTGCTAATTTTTTGCTTGTTTCTGCCGCATTCGAATAATAAATCACCTCGTTTAAATCACCGACAATTAAATTAAATAAATTATAATGATGTGAGCGGGAGCTGATTGTTTCTATATAGGCACTTGGTCCAAGAGTTCCTTGCAAATAATCTTTGATTAGAAGTCCTCGCGATAACAGCGAGACATCATACGCCTTGGGATTCCTGTAGTTTGTAACCAATGCAAAACGTCCATTTTGAGCGACGCCTAGCCAACTGCCTCCACCGACTAAATCTTGTCCGGCAAACACATTGGGCGCATCTGCCCAATAGTGTGCAGGCACCGTGGCTCTTTTATAGAATTCATCGCGATTAGATAAAATAATGAGCGGGTATTGATGATGTTGTTGTATCGCAATTAATGCAAGGCACATGTCGTTTCAAAGGATGATTAACCTATATTCATTTTATACCATAATTAGACACAGCAAAAAAGTGCGCGGATCGATTAATATTGAAAGAACGTTCAAGATTGAATATAGTATCCAATTGCAATGTAGTTCCGTATTTAAACTAGGGATTTAGCTTTAAAAGGAATTTTACATGACCAGACTCGAAGAATTAATCTACTCTCTGACTGCTGTTATCATTCGTTACCACGACAGTCAACCTAGAGTAAAACCATTGGTTGTTGAAACAGACGAAGAATTGATTAAAGAAAACTCTTTTTCTTGTGCCCAACGAATCATTCAAAATCAAGAAATTCATTTTAAGGTACGATTGAATAATCTAATTAAACAATGTACTGACAGTGGTCGTCGCCCCCTTTTGCATTATCTTTTGCATGCAATCATTTCCCTAAAGACATTACAGGAAAAAACAAGCTCCTTTGAACCCATGCAATTCTAAGAGTTCCAAAAACAAGTAACCCTATTGTTTCTGAATCTTAAGCTCTTTTTAGAAACGCCAAAACATAAAACAAATCAAGTAACCTACAGTAAAACCGAAAAAACAACAGCGTCTGTCGTTGCTTTGTCAGGATTAATCAATGATGGTTACCTTAGCAATGAGCTCTGCAATTCAGTAACAATTTTAAACAACACTGTGTTAAAACGGTTTAATATCACCACACGCTCTGCCAATGAAGACATACGAACCCTTGCAGAACAAATATGTATGGAGCATCAAAACGCTCTTTTGGTTCCCGAACTACTGGCAAAAAATGGGCTCTTTCACATTTAAGGGGGCAGCTCTAATCACCCACAGAGCACCTTAACACGCACTCTGTAATTTTCAAATTTTCTAAAACCATAAGCTCTTCGCTGAATGATTTTCATTTTACGATGAAACCATTCTGTGATTCCATTTGATTTACTAAACCGCCA
>JBOFJV010000073.1:0-12522 GCA_051657005.1 Legionella sp.
TGTTGCCTTCAGGTATCAAAAGACCATGGGCCACCTCTCATACTAAACTTAACGGAGCTCAATCACTTCAACCTTGCGGCTTACGGCTTACAACTTCCTTTGCCTACGCTTAACCATACGCGTTACCACATACAGCCCAAGTCTAAGTACGAAATGCTCTCGGTCGCGCTTTCCAGGTAGCACTTTCAGATACTAGCGGTCGTGCACTTTCGTGGCGCACTTCAATTTTTTTCTAAATATAGTTCGTTCACCCCTGTACGACACGCAGTGGCGTATAGTGGTGAGTAGTTACGTTTGATCAACAATTTAAAGGTACAATCGATGCGTGTACTAAAGGATATGCGGATCGCAAACACTTTCTTACCTTCGTACTGCATGAAATATCCTTTCTTAAAGACCAGTTTGATAGAAAAGTCCCATTTACCACCTCAGAACTAGAAGCGCTTCAAAAACAAGTGGCTCAATTGTTTATCGATCTTAGAGAATTGTTGAATGCCCTAAAAGATAAGACTTATACAGTAAGCTATAGCAGTCTTAGTGATTCATCAACCCGTATTGCGTTAGCATGATTGAATAATCATGCCTATTTTGGAGGTACTTTTTGTAATTCAGGGGCTCTTCTCATTGATGAGGTATTAGAACGATTCAACATGTCTACAACCATTTATGATTATGAAATCAAAGAAATTGCCATAGGTTTGTGTGTGGAAAGTCAAAATGCTCTGTTAGTTTCCGCCCTGCAAAAAGAAAAATTAGACTTGGAAGCTGAAAAAAGGAATTTGGCAGGAACCACTGAGACGCAACAACAGACTATTGAAGAATTGCGTGTACAGTTGCAAAAAACTGAACTACAAGAAAGCTAACAACAAGAACTTGCGGGAACGAATAAAAAGCAACAACAAACCATTGAAGAATTACGTAGGCAGTTGCAAGAAGCTCAACGACTAGAGACGGAACTTATCGAAACAAATAAAACGAAGCAGCTGACTATTGATGGATTGAGTACTAATCTGGGAGTCATTAAAAAAGAACTCGCTAAAGTCAAATCAGAACTTGAAGATTATAAAAAACTCACTCAACAAATACAACCACGAATGCCTCTCTGGTATTCTCCTTTGTTTGGCCTTACTGCATTGCAGGTGCTGAACAAGCAAAAACCAGGTTTTTTCAACCCAATCCACCAACGCACGGCCCACAATCACTTGCTCACACCAGAGTAACGGAAGAAGAGCTCGATCGTAATCCTTCATCAGCTCCTCCAGTAAAAAAAGATGACGAAAGCTCCCTTTATGGATTATTTTAATTCATAACATCCTTGATGTTTCATTGCGTTTCCATCATATAAGTCAATGAAACATCAATTGTCCAAACAATGCTCTATTCTTACTACGCCAGTTAATCGCGTTGAATCTGCGATTTTTCAGCTAAAATTTCTGTAAAAATACCTTCTTTTTTGCACAAAACTCGCAATCTTATAGAGAAACACTGTATAATATCCGCCAAATTTCATTTAAAACGCATAAATCTATGAAAATGGCATACTTCTGGCGTAAAGGTCTATGGGCGCTGATGAGCATGTTTTTTCTTTTGTTAATAGCAGGTAGTCTATTATACCTCTATCTTGAGAGCCAGCTCCCTAATGTAGACTCATTAAAAACAGTACAACTGCAAGTACCTTTACAAATATTCAGTAAAGAAGGTCTGCTTATTCAAGAATATGGCGAAAAAAAACGTATTCCAGTGACCTACGATGAAATACCACCCATGCTGGTTAATGCATTAATTGCTACAGAAGATCAGCGCTTTTTTGAACATCCTGGTGTGGACATTATGGGCCTTGGACGAGCCACAGTCAGAATGATCAAAACAGGGACGAAATCCCAAGGTGGTAGTACAATTACCATGCAGGTAGCCCGTAACTTCTTCTTAAGTCGTAAAAAAACTTTTTTACGTAAACTGAATGAGATTATGTTGGCCATTAAAATCGATAGAGAATTGAGCAAGGAAAAGATCCTCGAACTTTACCTCAATCGAATTTATCTAGGCAACCGTGCTTATGGTGTTGGTGCCGCAGCAATGGTTTATTTCGGCAAACCACTAAAAGAATTAAACTTATCCGAATTAGCCATGATAGCAGGTCTTCCTCAAGCGCCCTCAACTCAAAACCCAATTGCTAATCCATTAGCAGCCAAAAAGCGCCGTGACCACGTGTTGGAGCGCCTGCTCGAAGAACATTATATTAATGAAGAGCAGTATCAAAATGCCATTAATCAACCGATTACCGCTCGATATCATGGCACGCCTATTGAAGTAAAAGCACCCTATGTCGCCGAAATGATTCGCCAATCATTATACGACAACTTTGGCCAAGATGCATATACTAAAGGCTACAAAGTGTACACCACAATTGATGGAAATCTGCAAAATACAGCCAATCACGTCGTAGAAAAGAACTTAATTGCTTACGATCACCGTCATGGTTATCGAGGACCCGTTGCTACAATTGGAGAACAAGACAGCCAATCCTTGAATGTGATTCAAAAAAATATGGACAAATATCCCGACCTTAACCATCTCGTACCCGCTGTAATTACCGAAGTTCGAGAAAAAGAAGCAACTGCTACCTTGCAAAATGGTCGAACCGTAGTTATTCCCTGGGCCGGCTTATCATGGGCTAGACCATCACTTAAAAATGGTTGGGTAGGAAAATCACCAACTAAAGCAATGCAGATTGTTGCAATTGGCGATATTGTTTACGTTCATTCAACAAAAGAACATTGGGAACTAGCCCAAATTCCTGAAGCAGAATCAGCAATGGTCGCGCTTAATCCACAAAATGGAGCAATAGAAGTGCTTGTTGGTGGATTTAACTTCCAAAAAAGCAAGTTTAACCGAGCAACACAATCCAGCAGACAACCAGGCTCAAGCTTTAAGCCCTTTGTCTATGCCGCAGCACTGAATAACGGTTATACCCTAGCCACATTAATTAATGATGCACCGATTGTTGTTGATGATCCCAGCCAACCAAACCTATGGCGTCCTCATAATGTGAATTTAAAATTCAATGGCCCGACACGCTTGAAGCAAGCCTTGGTTCAATCAAAAAATCTTGTATCAATCCGGATTCTCGATGACATCGGCATTAATTACACCATCGATTTTCTAACCCGCTTTGGATTTAATAAAAAGGCATTACCTCGAGGCTTATCTCTTGCCTTAGGAAGTTTGTCTATTAGCCCTATGGACCTAACTGCTGCTTACGCAGTATTTGCCAATGGAGGCTATAAAATTGAACCTTATCTTATCGATCATATCACCGATAAAGATGGCAAAATTCTATTGCAAGCTAAACCTACTGTCGTTTGCAACCATTGTGCTAATGTAGATCACTCTACATTAGCACCACTAGTCATACCTGAGGACATCACCTTTTTAATGAATAGTGCTTTAAAGGATGTGATTCAACATGGTACAGCCAGGGCTGCTCGAGTACTCAATCGTCAAGATATCGCAGGTAAAACTGGTACAACCAATGATCAAGTTGACTCTTGGTTTGCTGGCTTTAATTCAGACTTGGTTGTAACTGCCTGGGTTGGTTTTGATAATCCAAAATCATTACACGAATATGCGGCAGGACTTGCCTTACCTTTATGGATAGACTTTATGAAAGTCGCTTTGAAAGGCAAACCAGAAAGCGAATTAAAACAACCTGAAAACGTAGTTGCCGTGCGCATTGATCCTAACAGTGGCTTATTAGCTCGCCCAAATCAGGCCAATGGAGTTATCGAGTATTTTCGTAATAAGGAAGTTCCAGCAGAAGAAGATCCAACTCCAGTTTATAACACGAGTAATGATCAACAACCACTTCCAGCAACAGAAGACAGTTTATTTTAGTCAGTAGTTACATAACCTGGGCGGAGCACAAGCGAAACCCAGGTTACAACTTCACGCGGATAAATCCTCTCATTGCCAAAAAGACAAACGGTTCATCCATCAACTTAGAAAATAAATGCAGCTTGGATGCAGCGGAACCCGGGTTTATTGGTTTGGTTCAGAACCCCTGGTTCCGCGGCGCTGCACCCAGACTACAAACAGTGCAGTTTTCTCTTAAGTTCCATACTACAGTCCTCTTTTGGACTGAATGGACGACTCAAAACTGACGGTCCTATTAGCGACCTGCCAGTGCTATACTTGCAGGGATATACTCATACCCCAAATCACGAGCCACGGCATCAAATGTGATTTTTCCTTGATGAACATTTAGACCATTAAGCAAATGCTTGTCATTTAATAAAGCCAACTTCACCCCTTTAGTCACGATACTTAACACAAAAGGCAAGGTTGCATTATTTAAAGCAAAGGTCGAGGTTCTTGGCACTGCACCTGGCATATTTGCAACACAATAATGAACGACATTATCAATCGTATAAGTAGGTTCTTGATGCGTTGTCGCACGGCTTGTTTCAAAACATCCGCCTTGATCAATTGCTACGTCAACGAATACTGATCCCGAACGCATCGATTTAAGCATGGATCGCGTCACCAATTTTGGTGCTGCTGCTCCGGGGACCAATACAGCGCCAATCACCAAATCAGCACTTGCAACATACTTTTCTATAGCATCTGCAGTAGAATAAACCGTGTTAAGTTTGGAGCCAAACTGAAAATCCAGCTCATTTAAACGCTGTAGAGAGCGATCAAGTACGGTCACTCGTGCTTCCATACCCATAGCTACACGTACTGCATTCGTACCGACAACACCACCACCGATAACCACAACATTTGCAGCAGCGACACCAGGAACACCACCTAAGAGAACGCCACTACCACCTTGAGCCATCTCCAAACAATGAGAACCGGCTTGAATGGACATGCGTCCAGCAACTTGCGACATAGGCGTTAATAATGGCAAACCACCATCATCTTGAGTCACCGTTTCATACGCAATAGCAGTAACCCCAGACTCTTTAAGCATTCGAGCTTGCTGTGGATCGGGTGCCAAATGCAAATAGGTAAATAATGTTTGACCTTCACGAAGACGTTTGCATTCAATAGGTTGAGGTTCTTTTACTTTTACGATTAACTCAGCTCGAGAAAACACTTCATCTGCGCTGTCAACGACTTCGGCTCCAGCATGTCGATAATCATCGTCTGAAATTCCTATTCCTAATCCAGCACCTTTCTCTACAATAGCGGAACTCCCTACCCTTATAATTTCTCTAATACTAGAAGGAACAAGACCAACACGATTTTCTTGAGGTTTAATTTCTTTTGGCACGCCGACTAACATATATTCTCCCTCTAACGGTTTTTTAATTGTTCTATTAACTGTGGCACTATTTCAAATAAATCGCCAACTAATCCATAATCTGCAATTTGAAAAATTGGAGCATCTTCGTCTTTATTGATTGCAACAATAATTTTAGAGTCTTTCATGCCTGCCAAATGCTGTACGGCCCCCGAAATGCCTACAGCAATATACAGCGTAGGCGCAACAACTCGCCCTGTTTGCCCTACTTGGTAATCATTAGGTACAAAACCAGCATCCACCGCAGCGCGTGATGCACCCACAGCAGCACCTAGCACATCAGCCAACTCTTCTACGATTTTAAATTTTTCACCACTTTGCAATCCTCTGCCACCAGAAACAACAATTTTAGCACTGCCTAAATCAGGACGGGCTGACTTGCTGAGCTCGTGTTTGACAAAATGACTTCCTTTAGCAATAAATTCTTTATCGATGGGTTCAATATGGCCTCTTGTTTGACTTGCAGTCACCGGATTAAAAGCAGTTGTTCTTACAGTTAAAACCTTAATTGCATCCAAGACACGAACTGTTTCTATCGCATTACCAGCATAAATGGGATGTTCAAAAGTATTTTCATCAATAATTTTAGTCACATCAGAAACCTGCGCTACATCCAATTGTGCGGCAATGCGTGGTACACAATTTTTGCCAAAAGTACTGGCAGCAGCGAAAATCCCCTTAAATGAATGCGCCAAGCTAAGAACCAAATCACTCAGTTGTTCTGCCAGCACATGCTCATAACACGGTTTATCGACACACCATACAGCATGCACACCGGCAAGACTATCTGCTTGTTCTGCTACAGCCTTACATTGATGACCGATCACCAATAAAGTAGGTTCACCACCAAACGCCAATGCCGCGGTTAGGACATTGCGGGTAGAAGGATGCAGTGTTTGATTATCATGTTCAACAAGTACTAAAGTGCTCATCACTCCTCCTTAATTAAAGCACTTTGGCTTCATGTTGTAATTTATCCAATAACTCCCTCACTGATTCAACTTTCACTCCAGCACTGCGAACTGCAGGTGCAGTAATTTTTAATATTTCAATATGTTGTTTAAGTGACAATCCAATGCTTTCCAATTCAATTACATCTAAAGGCTTTCGCTTTGCTTTCATGATATTAGGCAAACTGGCATATCGTGGTTCATTTAAACGTAAATCAGTACTTATTATTGCAGGTAAATGCACGCTGAGTGTTTCAAGTCCACCATCAATTTCACGAGTCACCTCCAGAAGCTCACCGCTTACTTCTATTTTGGAAGCATAGGTCGCTTGAGGCCAATTTAATAATGCAGCGAGCATTTGTGGCGTCTGATTATTATCTCCATCTATCGCCTGCTTACCCATCAGAACTAAATCTGGTTTTTCATCATCAACAATTTTTTTTAAGATTTTAGCAATATTGAGGCTTTCAAAAGAGTTGTGAGTATGGACTAAAATTGCTCTGTCAGCGCCTAGGGCTAAAGCATGACGCAACGTTTCTTGGGAACTGTCCCCACCAATACTAACAACCACAACTTCAGTTGCCCAATTCTTTTCACGTAAACGTAATGCTTCTTCTACAGCAATTTCATCAAATGGATTCATCGCCATTTTGATATTTTGTGTTTCAACTCCGGTATTATCTGATTTGACCCGAACTTTGACATAAGGATCGATTACACGCTTCACTGCCACGAGAACTTTCATAACTCCTCACTGGATAATCAAAACTAACGAATCTTGCCAGAGATACCCGGCCCAATTCAAGAGGGTTTAACGAACTATTTAACCTAATTTAAATTGCTGCAGCAGCTCACTTTAAATTTTTATCAAGGCAAGCTGCATGACAGAGTCCTCTTTTACTAAGTTAATCACCTGATTGGCACGGTCTACCGCCAAAGCTGTTTTGCCACCCTCAGTATAAACAGCCTCATCTTTTTTAATCATTTCTAATGCTTTATAGGCACCTTCTATCTTGTCTTCCAGCTGTAAATTTTCGCTTTTATCAATAACCCGTAACATCAATAAAAAAGCATCCAAAGCTCTCGCCTTATCTCCTCCCGCTCTCCAGTTTTTAAAAAATTGTTGGTCTAATAACCCAAGATAAGATTCAATAGGTGCTGCAATCATTTTGAGCTGTGGTGTTTTAAAATTATCACTAACACTCAAATTTTTACTGGCAAGGATGAGATCCTGACAAACTTAATTTACATCGGCCGCTGTATTTTTCGATTGAGTTGTTGGTGATGCGGTAATTAATGGTGTTAAAAGAGCGGAGCCAATCTGTAAGCTGATATCATAACATTGGCTGGTTGCCCAAAATGTCATTTCCATCAATCGTACTAATAGAGTTGTTGTCGCGGTAGCAGTGATTACACTAATTTTTTGTAATGTAATACCAATTTTTCTCAACTCTTTTGAGCTACTACTGCACTCAATAAATTGTCCTCCTTTTAATAAAGCAAAATAAAGTGCATAAACAGCAAATAACTCTTCAGCAAAAACAATAGTTCCAAAACTGATAAAAACCATTGGAAGAAAGGTCACTAACGCACGTACTCCAGTGGGTTTAATTTGACCCGTCTCATCAAAATAACTCGTCGATTGCTCCAGTAAACCTAAGAGACTGGCATAAAAATTACGCTCGGTAAAAGTTCTGGAAGTCTTCTTCAAGTTTTCCAACCATATCTTCAGATCCTCTTTAGTCGTAATATCATCAAAGTTAATTGGTTTAAATTCTTGTGGATTGATTAATTTTTGATAGCAATGAGTTAATGTTTTAAAACAGGTCCCATCGTTACGATTTTCTGATAAACGCGCTTCAAGCCATTGAGTTTCTGCAGGCAATTCTTTGAGATGATCGGGGTGAAAAGCCAAAGCTAAAATTCGATAACACTTTTTTATTTTATCTTTATCAGGACCATTTTGAAGCAATAATTTATTAATTAATTTAATAAAATCAGCATCTAAAGCTAACAAAGACTCATGTGTCAAATTACTTGAATAGCATTTTTTCTCTTTATCGTAACTGGCATAAAAAGTAACCAGTTTTTTCAATTCAGTATCTATAGTCATCATCCACTCCCTAGAATTGGCTATAGGATCGATACTGTCTCAAAACTCTGGCTATAACATCACATGCTTTCTAGTCTCGAAACAGTACACCCCATTTTCTTAAACCATTTTGTCCCTTTAATGTATTCAGTAAAAAAGCCAACAACCAATAGACTAATGTAAAATGCGCTCATTACGTCACTTAAATAATGAAAACATAATAATACTCTTGACGTGGCCACTAACAGAGCAACCACAAGCAGCACATAAAAATATCGTGGGTAAAGCACACCGAAACTTGCAGCCAAGCTAATTACTGTAGTTGTATGTCCTGAAGGCAAAGACCAATAATTTTCACTTAATTTAAACCAGTAAAACCCAAATTCATTACTGGAAAATAACAAATCAGGACGAGCACGACTTACTGCAACTTTCAAAATCAAACAAATCAAATTAGCGATTAGTACACAACCGAATAAATACCATGATCGCGCTTCATAAACAGAATTAACTTGAATGTAACGGAAATACACACCTGCAATAAAAAATAGAGCGATATAAGCAATCCATTTTCCCAAAGAAGTCAGGTTTTTTAATACCGGAACCATAATTCCGAGATCGAACTGATGCAAATACATTGCCACAGGCCTATCAATAAAAGAATAGGCTAAAACAACCAAAATTGCATAAAAGAAAATAATCAATGTTTTTTTCATCAAATTAAATACGTTATCAAATTGTGTCATCAATGCGATTCCTTAACGTAAATACCAGGGGGTTGTGATTACGATTGTGCGTTTATCTCGTTCCAGAAACATTAACGCACGTAATCCTGGAGCATGGATATTATGTAGTAAATATTCATACCATTTGGGCTCCACTAATTCAGGGATAATAAGCGCAATAATCCTATTTGTCCTTTCTTTTTTAATTTTTCTGACAAATTGCAATAGAGGTTTATAAATACGACGATACGGTGAACGTACTATTTCAAGTTTGGGCATTCCCTTATCAGCCTTTTTCGCGGGTTTCTCAATTTTTTCATGCCAAAGTTGCTTTAATCGTTCAATATCCTCGTAACCCGCGTCGATAAAAACCGCCGGAATATCATCAGAGAGTAACATTCCAAATTCAATTGCTTTTTCTGCAATAAGATCCAGACCATGAATAGGAATAACAACAACAGGAGGTTGTAACGTAAGAGGATCAATATTAATTGGCTGTTCAATATCCCGAGAAATTTTCACGTAATGACGCCTAATTTGATGCATTAAAAAGGCAAGTATTGGTGCAAGAACAACAATTATCCACGCCCCCTCCATAAATTTGGTAAGGATAAGAATAACCAGCGCTATTGCCGTTATGAGTGCTCATACTGCATTCACAATTAATTTATAGCGAAGCTTACGATTTTCATGGCGTAACCAATGCACAACCATACCAATTTGAGAAAAAAGAAACGCACTAAAGGCACCTACAGCAAATAAAGGAATCAAATTATTCGTAATTCCGTTAAACACAATAAGAATCACGGCAGAAAAAATCGCTAAAATAATAATTCCGACCGAAAAGACAAGACGTCTGCCACGCTCCGCAAAAAAATAAGGCAAATAATTATCTTCAGCGAGCAAACGACATACTCTGGGAAAATCTGCAAAACTTGTTTGTGCAGAATAAGCAAGAACAATAAAAATACTGGAAATGGCAATATAATAAAAAACACCTTTTCCCATAATTGCCGAAACCAATTGCGAGAAGATGGTTTGGTAACACGGTTGGCTCTCATCCATTGCGACAATATGATAAGCATGGCAAAGATAGCCTATAAGGAGTAAAAAGAGAGCGAGTGTCCCCACGATAATAGTCAATGTCCATTGCGCATTTGGCACTGACGGTTTACGAAATAAAGGTACTGCATTACTTACCGCCTCTACTCCAGTCATCGCTGTTAAGCCATTGGCAAAAGCAGTGAGCAACACCCAAAACGTTAATGATTCCCCCATTTGAGTTGAATATGGCGGCGCAACTACCGCGTGCGGATGTCCACCGCTAAACCATGCAGCTCCTAGTCCAATAAACATCGCAATGCCTAGGCACAACATAAAAATAATTGTAGGAATGATAAAAACCAATCCTGTCTCACGAATACCACGCAAATTAATTACAGTAAGCATCACCAGGATTAGCAAACAAAGCATAAGTGTATAAGGCTGAAGTGATGGAATTGCCGAAACGATTGCCCCAACTCCTACGGATATACCCACAGCAACGTTTAATAAATAATCAAGTATTAATGAAATCGCATCACCTAAACCGCATTTTTTGCCTAAATTATCACTGGCAACAATATAAGCACCACCACCTTCCGGATAAGCCGCTGCGGTTTGTAAGTAGGAAAAATACAAAGACATAAGTACAACCACAACGAAAAGAGAAATAACAAAAAAAGAATGCAAGCCAATTGCACCAACAGGCAATAAAACGGTGAGAGCCGCTTCAGGTCCATAAGCGGTTGAGGAAAGCGCATCAAGACCTAATGCAGGAACTCCTGTGAGTATCGAGAGTTCCTGTTTTTTCCGTGATTTTAGAGTGAGCGGTTTCCCTAAAATTTTATCAATTAATGACATATCCCTATGACCTGAATTTTTTAACCTATTGTAACCATTCAACAAATCTTAATCAAAGATTCATCTCTTGCAAGAAAAAAGCCAAACACCAGGTAAATACAACCTAAAACGGGCTTAAAGTTGACATTTAATCCAAAAAGGATAAAAATTACCTATTATTTTTTGAATGCAAAAACATCATGAAACTCAAAACAATTTCTTTCCAATCGATAAAAATACTCATTTTATTTGGATTAATGATTCAAGGTCTATATGCTGAAGATGTACTTATTGTTGGCAATCTAAAGCATACTTTAAGGCAAAATAGTACGAATTTAGTTCCAAACAAAAATCAAGTAAGGAATGAAAAAGTAATTCAATTGCTTCGTGTTCAATTGTCTGATGAAGAACAAAAGTCCTTAAGCGCTCGGGGCAAAAATGCGTTAACCTCTCTTCACAAACTCAAACAAACGCCACCAAATTTAGAGCTCTCCTTGCTACCTAATAGCGTAAAACTAGGAATGAACAACATTCCGGTATTGGATCAGGGCATGCATGGAACCTGCGTTACTTTTGCGATAACTGGTGCATTAGATGCTGCTCTTGCTAAGGGAGACTACATTAGCCAACTGTGCCACCTCCAATTGGGCAGCTATTTAGAAAAACATAGCTATGGTGTCAGTGGGTGGAATGGAAGCAATACCCATTATGTTGTGCATCAAATCGAAGAGTTTGGAATCATCAACAAAGAAAAACAACAAAAACTTGGCTGTGGTGGCTTATCCCAATATCCAACCTATTCAGTACACGTTCCAGAATCCTATATGGATCCGCAAGATTTTTACTCAAAGAGTGAGCTCATTTTTGGTAAAACAGTGAATTGGACCAATGTATACCAAAGAGGTGATTCAATAAAAACATTGAATGATGTAAAGCAAACCATTCATGAAGGAGATCGACTGGTTTTTGCTGTGCTGCTCCCGCGTGTTGATTTAGGAGCTGCAGGCGCTGTTGGCAAATATAAAACATGGTTCTCCCAAGATACCTGGTTATTAACACCAGAAGTTTTAGCGGGTTTAAACTCTATAGAAGCAGCTCATGAATTAATAATTACTGGCTATGATGATAATGCCATTGCTGTAGATGATCATGGCAAACAACATAAAGGTTTATTGTTCTTACGTAATTCGTGGGGAAGCGGAAACGGAGATTATGGAGATTTTTATATGTCTTATGACTACTTTAAATTACTTTCCTTTGAGGTCGTTCGATTTTCTCCAACTCTAAAGTAAAGTGGGCTGCCTGGGGGAAGCGAAGCGGAACCCTGGTTTCGCTTCGCTTCCCCCAGGCTACAATTCTCTTCTTCAAATCAGTGATACCCTATAAAAATCCAGGGCATTTGTTAATAAAATGTAACTACTAACCCCTATACGCCACTGCGTGACGTACAGTGGTGAAAGAAACTGTACTCTAACGTTGATTGTTCAATGCCATAGCTACAGCAACCAAAGGATTTATTCCCTTATTTTGCATAGTTTGTAAATAACTGGAAATGCGACAATAAGC
>JBOFJV010000074.1:0-4047 GCA_051657005.1 Legionella sp.
TAAAGAAGCGAATCAGTGCATCTGAGGCCCAAAAGGACGCTTGATTGCTTCGCCTACGGCTCGCAACGACGGCATAATGCACCTAGAATATACTACTAAAAGTAAGTGCCAATACATCAAGACCAAACCTACTTTTCATAAGACAACGAATTAAAAAATTTTAAACTGGAATTTAATATTTTTCTTTATAATTCAATAAGTTACTTTATTTCTCCTTTTCTTAACCTGACGGCTATGGGGTGCAGCGCAGCGAAACCAGGGTTTATTGATTTGACTCAAAATCCTGGGTTTCGGCTTCGCCTTCACCCAGACTACAGGACCATGCCAAACCCAAAAACGCGCTTGAAACCGCACTGATTTCATCCTGCATGCCCTGGTCACTAACCACTCCAGGACGTAATAAATTTTGATGCCCTAATCTATGATGCATTCTATATGCCTTTTTTAAAAGCACATACTGTTCCTTACTGAACACGCCAGATAAAAATAAATGCTGCAACTGACTCAACGTATGAGTGTATCGAGCCAAGGAAGGTTCTCCTGACTTAAGGATTAAAAACTGCACTAAAAACTCTAAATCCAACAACGCACTTGCAATAAGATTGCGGTCTTGGTGTTGTTCAATTTTAGAACGCATTGATACAACATCCTGTTGCAACATCGATTTATCCCTTGCCAAGAGCAATACTGACTTTTTCAACTGCAGAAAAACCGCCCTTATCCGGGCATTCCCTGTTACAATACGCGCCTTTAATAAAGCCTGATGCTCCCATGTCCATGCCTGATGTTTTTGATATTCAACAAAAGCATCGACATGGCTCACTAATAATCCAGCCGCCCCCGAAGGCCTAAGCCGTGTATCTACACTGTAAAGCACTCCAGATTGAGAACGTGTAGTCAGCATATGCAAAATTTTTTGCGTCAAGCGAGTAACCAACGTTTCTTCTGACAAATTGGCCGTATGCAGAAATACCAAGTCCAAGTCTGAAGCATAATTCATCTCGCGACTCCCTAATTTTCCATAGGCAATAATTGCGAAATGTGATTTGATTTGCTTCATTTCAGGATAACGTAAGCTCAATTGCTCGCAGGCGATCTCTAAAACCTGATTGACAATAACTTGCGCCACATCAGATAAAAACTTCCCAATACGCACAGCGCTGCTGAAACCATAAAGCTCTGCTCGTGCAGCCATTAACCAATTAGTCAGTTTAAATTGACGCAAAATTTCTTCTTGTACCTCCACATCATGATGATGGGTCAACTTTTCAACCAACAACCGCTGCAATTGGTGCAATGACTGCGGCCGCCATTCGTGCCCCTGATCGAGCAACACCTCCAATAAAAAAGGCTGATTCACTAACAACGAAGTAATAAAAGGACTGTGTGCAAACCAAAATAACAACTCAGTGAGTACTTGTGGATTCTCAGTGAGTAACGCAAGATAAGCACTGCGACCAACAATATTTTCCAGTAAGTGCATGACTTGCAATACCACTTCATCTGTTTTTTCAACATGTGTCAATTCAGCCAACAGCATCACCATAAAACGATCCAGACGCATACGCGCACCTTGTGCTAATCTACGACAACGCTGACTATGACGAAACGAATGAATCATTTGATAACAATGAGGTGCATTGGCATAACCCAAGCTCGTCAATAAATTAATTGCCATACCGGTTTCAACATGCCCTTGCCAAAGACTGGATAATTGATTGGTAAGTACTCTTTTCTCATCCTCATAGTCTTTTACTTTTCCAAGTACAGAGTGAAATGCATAGCTGATAATTCGTTGATATTGATGCAGTTTGTTAATTAAACTACCCCAAGAGGAATACCCCATTGCTAAAATCACTTGTTCTTGTTTCACCAAATCTGCGGGTAATGAATGCGTTTGTTGATCATTTAAACTTTGGAGGACATTCTCTAAGCGACGTAAAAACAGATAGGCTTGTTTTAAAGCATCCGTATGCGGTAATAATTTCTCCTGCTTTAAAACAGCCAATGCCAAGAGTGCATTTTGTTTTTGTAATTGCGGCAAACGCCCACCACGGATGAGTTGAAAATTCTGAATAACAAACTCCACTTCTCTTATTCCGCCTTTACCGCGTTTAATATCGTCCAATCGAGGATTTAACTCAACTTCACGTTCAATCATCGCCTTCATGCTGCGCAACGATTCAATCACACTAAAATCAACATAGCGTCGGTACACAAAAGGAATAATTAAACGTTCAAACCATGGAGCGATTGCGGCAACTGGCTCAGTGATTACCCGCGCCTTTACCATAGCATAACGCTCCCAATCACGACCTTGCTCCTGGTAATAAGTTTCTATAGCCGCTAAACTTGAAACCAGTGGGCCACTATCGCCATTAGGTCGCAAGCGTAAATCCACCCGAAAAACAAAACCGTCAGCCGTTACATTTTGCAGTGTTTGGACAAATTGCTGAACCAATTTACTAAAAAATTGTTGATTGTCGATCCGTTCCTCACCATCGGTTTCTCCGACAACCGTATAAGCAAAAATCAGATCCACGTCTGAAGAATAATTGAGTTCTCTCCCTCCCAATTTACCCATGGCAAGAGCATAGAGATTAACCTCATCGCCTTCTCCATCACGTGGTGTACCATAACGTTGGGCTAATGCGGATTTGCAATAATCTAACGCATGTAAAATCAAAGCATCAGCACAGTCTGACCAAGCACGTATTACCTCTTCCGTACTGGCATTACCTGATAATTCGATAAGAAGTAATCGCAAAAAGTGCTCATGTCGAAATTGACGTAATTCACGCAAATAAGTTACCTGAGGCAGATTTAAGGGCACATTTTTTAACGCACGAAAATAATCGTCGCGAGTTAATAAAGAACAACAAGCATCGCGCATCACTAAGGTTTTCAATAGTTGAATGTGTCTGCTTGCATAATCACTGACAAGAACTAACTTGATGCCGCTGTCGCGTAGAGGATGCTGTAAGTCAGACAAATGTTTTTCGATAAGCCAAGATTTTGATTGCAGCAGCTCAGGAATTTCTATTTGCATAAATTTTCTAATTTTTCATTCCAAAATTAATACTCTCGTTATAATCTATAAAAATCAATAACATTTCTTTCTAATTAAAATGATCCGAGTGATTTTAAGTTCTTTAATATGTTTCAGTGCATCCATCTTTGCAGCCGGTGAACCTCTCAATGTAGGTATAGAATAATTTGCGCAGCCATTTGTTATGCAAGGAGCAAATCACGAGATTTATGGTTTTGACATTGAGATGATCAATAACATCTGTAAAATTATAAATCGTACCTGTCAGTTTCATGTCATGCGTTTTGATCAACTCATTGAAGCCGTGGCAAACAAACAAATCGATGCTGCTGTAAGCTCCATAACCATTACCCCGGAACGCTCCAAAATAGTTAATTTCAGTTTACCTTATTTACTCAGTTACTCCCGTTTTCTGGAGCGACAATCATCACCAAAACAGCCATTCAATCTGGGAATGCTTAATGGTAAAAAAATAGGCTTGGAAACAGGAACGGTGTTTTCCGAACAGCTCTCCGCCATGGGCGTAAAAAACCCGATTCTTAAAGAGTACAGCAGTGTGGAGAATCAACTCAATGCGTTAAGTAATAAAGAAGTAGACATTATTTTACTCAATAACGCCACTGCAATTTATTGGGCATCCAACTCATCAGATACCTTCAGATTAGCTGGCCCTCCATATATGTATGGCTATGGTTATGGTATTGTACTAAGTCCTGCAGAACCTGGATTATTAACGTTGATCAATCAGGCTTTGGTTCAATATCAAAACTCAGATGCTTACAAACAAAGTCAGACCGCACCCGCAAAGCAGGTGGCTTGACGGTGGTGAGCAGCCCCAAGGGCTGCCGGTGATTAGTTAAAACTAACTTTAAAAATTACCTTTCTCATCAGCACCGCTCGTTTTATCGAGCTGCTCCTGATTTTGAATATATTCCCTAAGTTTAGATTCCTCAAAACCCACGGTAGAAACAGCATAGCCACAAGCACAGAAGCGCTCG
>JBOFJV010000075.1:0-5042 GCA_051657005.1 Legionella sp.
TACCTACCTTCTTAGGCATGCTGACTGAATTAAAGCAAAGTGCTTTTAAGGCTTTAGCTTCATTGGGTAAGACCCTGGGAGCTTGGAAAGATGAAGTCGCCAGAATGTGGCGGTTTAGTAAATCAAATGGAATCACAGAGTGGTTTCATCGTAAAATGAAACTCATTCAGCGAAGAGCTTATGGTTTTAGAAAATTTGAAAATTACAGAGTGCGTGTTAAGGTGCTCTGTGGGTGATTAGAGCTGCCCCCTTAAATGGGAAAGAGCCCATTATCCTGCAATGGCTGCCTAATTGCCGTATCTAGAGTGGCAAGCTCATCAGAGTTCTGCGCAATTTTTTGTAACTCATTGAGCTCGGATAAAGCGCTGCCTGGTCGTGCCGATTGATACAAGGCAATGGCTGGAGTTGCAATCAGATAATCATCTTTGGGATGTTTTACTCTTAATGGGCTATTGATTAATAACGCTCGAATGGAATAACCTGCCTCCGCATCAATCCGTGCTTTTATTTTTAAATAAGCTTCATCCTTACCGAACAAATGAGAATAAGTATTTAAAATCTCCAGGCCCTGACAAAAATTTTGTACTCTTCTTTAGAGCTCCGCATAACGAAGGACACTCATTTTTTGTTGTGGGTGTTTTGTTACATCACACCTGGAAATCTGCGCTGCCTGGGTTAATTGCTGTTGTGCAACCAGTCGCTCTGCTAATGCCAAATTTTCGCTCAAACATTTGCCTGGTACGCTGCGCTTCAGGAGACAACTCTGATGAGACTCTGTGCCTGGTCTTTTTTCATACGCATAACCTGTTGTCCACAGTAAGCATAAAATGGCATAGGTCAAATAACCACACTTCAATTTGCGTCCCTTTAGTGATAAGCGCCAATGAGAAATATAAGGAGATAAACTCCATCAACTAGCAATTTATCATGCTTTTTATAACGTATCTATGAAACCCGGGTTCCGCTTTCGCTGTACCCAGGCTGCTGGTGTAATTTAAATGATGCAAAACAATTATGACTCATACGTTGCAGTAGGTTTTGCACGCTATTCAATACTCTCTTTTTTCTCTTCGAGACCACGAGATAAACCCAATTTTTCCTTTAAACGTGCTACGGCGTCCGGATCATATTGTTTGGTTGTTTTATGCTTCACGACTACAGCTGCAGTCAGAGCCGGTGGTGTTGGCGCATTTAAAGTACCGTAAGACGAAGAACGAAGTGGGTAAGTTGGGAAATGATCCTCTGTTGCAGTCGATTGAGAAGTAGATTTTGACTGATTTGCAACCAGTTGGTTTGACGTTTTTTCAGTAAGCACTTTACGCGCATTTCTTACACTTTTTTCAACCCGCTTTTTAATTTTGATTGCTGCATGCTCCGCTTCTTCAGCACTTACCTCACCCTCTTCATTACCGTGTAAATCGATGCGCAATTCACGTGATTTTAAACACGCCAAATAATCAAGCCGCCGGGTAAATAGCACCACAGCCTCTCTTAATTTGCTTTTGGAAATACCTACAGCCTCAGCTTGTTCAGCATGAAGTAAAATATCATCCATAATCCCGATTTTTAACGGGCGAATGCGTAATGAATTATCAAATGCCGCAGGAAAATTTGCCGCAAGCCATAACAATGCGTCGGTCCTGGCTTTTTTTGATTTGTTTTTTTGAGATTTATTAACAACGGCAGTGCGTGGGTGCAGCTCCTGTTTTCTCATTAGTGTACCCTTGGTTAGATATTCTCTTGAAAAAACATTGGCCTCGATTATGAATCGTTGACTGTTTTTTCAAGATTATTGATTGTCATCTCGGAAAATTAAATCATTTAGACTAAGAATGAGCGCACAATGTACAATGTTTAATGATTGTTTGCAAGTACTCAAAGACATGGGCAATTATTTCTCATAAAAACAAGAGAGCAAAGTAGAAAAACCGAGGACGATAGGCCTATAATTAAACTAGATTTTTGTATCCGACTTTTTGATGTGAATACGATTCCATCAAAACAATAGTCCTTAAAATACTTTTTTACAACGAGACGTCCGGAGCAGCAGATAATGATTAACAGCATAGAAAAGTTGTTTATGTTATTCCTTTGTGCTTTTTTTCCATGGGTTGTGTTTCTTATTGACGATAATCCTGGCGCTGCCATTATCTCATTAGTGATGCAAGTCACAATAATCGGATGGCCTTTTGCAGCCGCCTGGGCCTGGCGATCTCACTATCCTCCTAAAGAAGAAAAACCAAAGAAAAACTCATAAGGAGTACTATGCTAACTCGCGTTATCGTGAATGGAGCTCAAGGTAAAATGGGTTCCCTGGCCTGCGACACTCTAAATAACCACAAAGATTTTGAACTCGTCGCACAACTTGGAAAAGAAGATAATTTAGCGCAAGCGATTGCTGCGACCAAAGCACAAATTGTTGTCGACTTAACACGCGCCGATTGTGTATACCCAAATTGTCTGACCATTATTAATCACGGCGCTCATCCTGTTATTGGAACATCGGGACTTCTTCCAGAACAAATAAAGGAATTAACAGGGTTGTGTGAAATACGTCGTCTTGGTGGAATCATTGTACCAAATTTCTCAATTAGTGCGGTTTTAATGATGCTCTTTGCTGCTAAGGCAGCTGAATATTTGCCTGAAGTGGAAATTATTGAAGCACATCATCAACAAAAATTAGATGCACCCTCAGGAACTGCATTAAAAACTGCAGAAATAATTGCGGCCGCAAGAAAGGAACCTAAAAACCAATTAAATCTTAAAGAATTGATCCCTGGTGCACGGGGAGGCTCACACTATGATGTTCCGATTCATTCGATTCGCTTACCTGGTGTAATTGCACGACAACAAGTCATTTTTGGTAGCCTGGGTGAAACCTTAACCATTACAGATGACTGCATCGACCGACGCAGTTTTATGCCTGGAGTTGTTTTATCCTGTCAGAATGTATTGGAATTGACTACGCTGGTATATGGATTAGAGCATTTATTATAACGTAAGCCTGGCAGTTTGTTGCCAGACCTACACCTTCAGCATAAGCCTCAGCAAGTAAGCGTTTCATGAACATAAGATTGCTTTGATTTATTAAACAAAGAGTTCCAGTCAGTTACTGTTTGAGTAACTAATTCAGAAAAACCAGCCTTCGTTTCGCTTACTTTCAAAAAAGATCGTAAATGATCATAAACTGAATTGGTTGCCTGGCTACGGCTGTCGTCCGTTGGTGGTCGCTCAGCTGCAATTTTTAATATTTTCTTGAGCCGGACGACATTATCCTTGCCAGATGATAGGTTGAACATTAAATCATGAATCAGAGTGATGCCATCAGGACATGTACTTCCCTCAGAAGAAAAAATGCGGCAGTCCAACCTAATGTGCTTGTTTTCAGAGGAGTAAACAGGTTTTTTTCATCGATTAGCAAACGCAAGGCATCATAAAGTCTTGTGCAATTTGCTTCACCTAATTGTCGAGCAATGAGCGTGCATAACACCTCATTTTCAGGCTGGAGGTATTCCTTTAACTTCTTAGTCCCACCAAGAAAAATATTTTTTACCTCATTATCTGTTGCGACTCGATCATCGTCTTTAAGAGCGCGCTCGCTATCAAGACGTTTTTTGATTTCATCTACGATATCTTTGGGCAAATACCAATCGGGGGTTTTCGTTCCTTCAGAACCAGGAGCATTCTGTCCTGCGTGTTCCTGTTGATGACGACTCATATAGAGATCTGCAACAATCGCGACAAAACGAATACGATTATCTGGAAGATCATCAAATAGAGGCCAGCTTCCATAGCGTTCTTTATAAATAAGCATTGCGTCCGTATGAATAAGATCTATCGCTTTTCTGTCCTTACCGCTCACACAGGAACCATAAGAATGAGCTTTAATGCTCAAAATGATGAGCTGCTCAAGAGAACTTAAAAAGAGTTCCCTACCAGCATAATCAAAAACGGTTGCAGTACCTATTGCTGAATCGAGGACACTTCTGTATTGGTCTAAAAGATTCTGCAACCATTGGGTTGTTAAAACGTATTTTTTTACCGCTGAAATTAAATCCAAACTGTCCTTATCATTTGCAGGGGTAAAATAAAGCCGTTTCGCTACATTAAATGGGTGATGATTCTGTAAAATCGATTGCTTCGCTTTTCGCCTTTCGACAGACGCACGCGCCAACTTGTACAATGCTAAATCAGGAGGAAGTGCAGTAATGTAATCTGTTATGACTTCGGGTACATAATCTTGTACATAAATTGGACTTATAAGTGTTTGGAAGAGCGCAAGTAATCCAAATTTTGCGTTTTCCATAACCTTAGCCAAATTCGAATCGCTATGCCGTTGTTGCACTGCTTCCGGCCAGTTTAATCCATCACGAGAAGCAATATGACTGGAGCGATAACGTTTCACACCCAGCTCTCGCATTTTTCCATCGCTGCTTACCGCAATTAAGCTATGAAAGGCATAATTCGCTGGCAACAGTATGGTACGATGACGGCTTGATAAAAAACTAACGGCATCTTCAACTTTATCAACACCTTTTAATACATGTTCCAGAAAAAACTGTTGATGAGCAGGTAACACCCAATACCATTGGGGGATACTAGAAATATGAAGTGTTGTACTGTTGTATTGCTCCCTAAAGCGTTCTGAAGCAATCAGTTTTTTGAACTGACTTAAATTCTTATCTATAGTGGCAGGCTGAGCAGCTAAAACACGCATCATTTCTTGAAGATGCGGGCTTAAACATTTAAACCAAAAAGGAAGGGGTGTAGCGCCAGAGGCAATGGTCTGCAGATCTGTATTTAAACTAAGCGCCTTTCTTTTTATCGAAGCACAGTTTAATAAAAAGTCAGACCACACCCGCAAAGCAGGTGGATTGACGGTGGTGAGCAGCCCCAAGGGCTTCCGGCGATTAGTTCAAACTAACTTTAAAAATTACCTTTCTCATCAGCACCGCTAGTTTTATCGAGCTGCTCCTGATTTTGAATATATTCCCTAAGTTTAGATTCCTCAAAACCCACGGTAGAAACAGCATAGCCACGAG
>JBOFJV010000076.1:0-8773 GCA_051657005.1 Legionella sp.
TCATTGGGTAAGACCATGGGAGCTTGGAAAGATGAAGTCGCCAGAATGTGGCGGTTTAGTAAATAAAATGGAATCACAGAAGGGTTTCATCGTAAAATGAAACTAATTCAGCGAAGAGCTTATGGTTTTAGAAAATTTGCAAATTACAGAGTGCGTGTTAAGGTGCTCTGTGGGTGATTAGAGCTGCCCACTTAAATGGGAAAGAGCCACTTAATTGTGAGTGTAATAGTACTTAAGCCTTGTGTGCTTGAAGAGGTCATGTAGTCGATACCTTCGGTACTGGCAACAGCTTTTTCTATAGTGGACGTAATGAACCCGGCAATCAAATCGGCATCCGCTCCTGGATAAGCTGTCATAATGGTAATAACGGTATTATCCATACGCGGATATTGGCGAATTTGCATGTTATAAATCGCATTGATGCCAAAAAGAAAAATGAGCAAACTTATTACCATGGCAAGTACGGGACGTTTGATAAAAAGATCGGTAAATTTCATAACTTTTCCTGATTAAATAATCCTGTAAAATGTGTCGTTATAACCTGTGCAAAGGCGTAAACTCTAAACCCAGGATATTGGTTGCCAAACGTGACGATGTTATTGCCCTAACATATCGTGATTACTGACCTCATTGAGTTTGACTTCATTATTGATGACAACAGGCGTACCATTTTGTAATTTTATTTCCCCGGCACTGACGACTAATTGTCCTGCTTTAACGCCTTTCTTAATGACGGTGTAATTTCCTTGTTGCTCACCTGTGCTGACAAACACACGTTTTACAGTAAGCAGATCAGAGCTATCCGGGTTTTTCTTGCCATCAGAATTTTTTCTATGATGTAAATGGCATTACCATACAAGCTATAAGAAAGTGCAGTTGACGGAACAATTACGGTGTTAGGTTTTGGTGGTTGACTGATTTCAATTGATGCAAACATACCAGGAATAAAGGTAAAACTATGTATTTTATTTTTAGTGTTCACATCGGTATCACAAGTGACAATTAATTTATTTCCCATCGTCTCTTTGCGTGTTGTTACCAAAGGATATTGGGTTGGATTTTAAATTGCTGCAGTATGGCAGTTCGCGAGAGTCCCTTGTACTACCATATTGTGTGTATTTAGGTCTACTCTTGAATTGTTTGCCGTGACTTTCGCTTCAAACATAACATTAGGAAATGCTTCTACAGAAAATGTAATAATTTGTTCAGGACGAATGTGTTTGTACAGTTGCTCAGGAAGATAAAACTCCAAAAACAAGGGATCTAATGACTGCAAAGAAACAATCGACGTTTGCCCGGGACTGACAAATTTACCTACATTAACTTGGCGTATGCCTAATTTTCCAGCAAATGGTGCGGCGATGTGTTTTTGGTTTATTTGAGCCTGGGTTTGATCTAATTTTGCTTGGGCATGATCTAGATTTGCGCGTGCTTCATCGACACTTGAAATTGGGGATGCACCTCGTTTGAATAAATAATTTTGGCGTTGATAGTTCATGTTCTTAATAGTTAATTCTGCTTCATTAAATTTTAATACGGCTTGATCCACGCTGTCATCGATAGTCACTAAAGGGGCTCCTTTATCAACTTATTGTCCTGAATCAAAATCGATTTTAACGAGATTTCCAGAAGCTTGTGAATTGACTTCTACTCCATTAATCGCGACGAAATTACCAACGGCATTGATGGTGGGTTTCCAATCTACTGCTTTAGCTACGGCAGCAGAGACTGAAACTGCGGGTGGTTTGTAATTTGCAAAAAAACGTTGAATCATAAATGCTTTTAATAAATTAAATGCAATGATCCCACCGAAAACAATAAGCAATGATACTCCCATGAGGGTCATACGCTTTTTCATTACTACTCACCTGGATTTTTTCAACAAAATAATCAATTTAAAAAATTTGCCAAATATACCATGAAAGATAAATTTTATTACCCTTATTGTCTTTAATATGATTCAATTTTATTTATTCATGGTTATAAAAATACCCTATTGACTAAATACAACACTTTGTTACTATGCGACTTTCAGCACCCAAAGGAGAAACCATGAAGTTGAAGTCTTTGCTATTTGTTCTTTGTTTTGGTTTAGTTGGACAATCTTTGGCAGCAAACGTGCATTTGAATCCTAATGCCAATAAAACAGATAACACTAAAAAAGCTGCTGCTAAAGCAACGATGTATCCCGGGTATTGTCAAATTGAAGTGATCAATGAAAGTTTTAATGATGTTCATGTTTATGGCACTTTCGATGATTATTCTCGAGTAGATTTTCCTATCTACTATCATGAATATCCTCATTATATTGATTTATATTATAATTGGGACTGCCATCCAGGTATGTTCGTTAGAATTCATTCAAGACAATTCCCCTATCAAGTCATCTATGATTCTTGGACAAATGTAAATTCTACAGTACGAATTGTTCCTTACCTGAATAAGGGTATGAAAGTTGAAGTTCAACCTAAATAGGGACTGGTTAAAATAATTCGTTAATTATTTTTAATAGGGAAGATGCATGCAATGTATCTTCCCTTTTGTATTCGGAGTTGTTTGTGAAGCGTTTTATCCTTTGTGGTTTAGTACTGCCTTTTTTGATTTCTTGTGAAAAGACACAACTCGAATATTATGATGCAGGTTATTATCATTCAGCTCAGCCTCGATCTGAAATATATGGTTTTGATGAGCGTCCTCATGATTATCGGCATCCAAAACGTTATCCGCCGCAAACTGACAAACAAGTAAAGGCGGAGCAGGGGCATAAGCCGAAAAAGGAGCAACGTGTAACACATCATTCTAAATCAGAAACTCATGCGAATAGCCAGAGTAAGTCGTTAGGAAATAAAGACGTTCGAGCAAAGTTGTAATTTTTTACTTTTTGATGCAATCCACAATTCGTATATGAAGCAATTTTGTGGTAGTCTAATGACGTTTTTTCTATAGGGAGTTTTGGATGAGTAACTCGCTTAAAATGTTGTTCCTGGGACTGTTATCTATAATGATTATAGGGTGTGTCGCTTCTCCTGGTGGTGAAAGTACAGGAGAGTTTTTTGACAGTTCGACCACTACTGCTAAAGTAAAGACGACTCTGGTCAATCAATTGGGAACTACAGGAATTCGTATCCAGGTTAAGACATTTAGAGATGAGGTGCAGCTCAGTGGCTTTGTTGCTACACCAAGATTAAAAGAAAGAGCAGGAATTATTGCTTCCAGAGTAGATGGTGTTAAAAAAGTACGCAATGACATTATCGTTAGGCCTTAGAGGCTGTTTGTAATTTGCTCGATTGACATGAGAAGAGTAGAAAACAACAACTTCATAACCATTCTTCTAAGGATTACTTATGTTTGACAAAAGCTATACCATAGAAAATTTTGATGATGAATTATTTCAAGCGATAGTCGATGAACAACGTCGACAAGAAGAACATATTGAGCTGATTGCATCAGAAAATTATGTGAGTCCACGTGTTCTGCAAGCTCAAGGCTCCATATTGACCAATAAGTATGCTGAGGGATATTCAGGCAAGCGTTATTATGGTGGCTGCGAATACGTTGATGTTGCCGAGGACTTGGCAATTGCGCGTGCTAAAAAGCTTTTTGGTGCGGATTATGTCAATGTGCAACCGCATTCAGGGTCACAAGCTAACGCTGCAGTCATGATGGCGCTCTTAAATCCTGGCAATGTTGTTTTAGGTATGGCTTTGCCGCATGGCGGACATTTAACGCATGGCTCTAAAGTTAATTTTTCTGGAAAACTCTATGAGGCGATTTCTTATGGTGTCGATGCTCAAAACGGTTTAATTGATTATGATGTGGTAGAAGATCTTGCTCTTCAGCATAAGCCTAAATTAATTATCGCTGGATTTTCTGCCTATTCGCGTGTGCTTGATTGGGATCGCTTCAGAGCAATTGCTGACAAGTTTGGTGCTTATTTAATGGCCGATATGGCACATGTTGCAGGTTTGATTGCAGCCGGTCTTTATCCTTCTCCTGTTCCTTATGTTGATGTGGTTACTACAACGACACATAAGACATTAAGAGGCCCGAGAGGTGGAATGATTTTATGCCGTGCCAATGAAGAAATTGAAAAAAAATTAAATTCTGCTGTATTTCCTGGTACTCAGGGTGGTCCATTGATGCATGTTATTGCTGCTAAAGCCGTTTCATTTGCGGAAGCTTTATTACCTGAATTTAAAGCCTATCAACAACAGGTTTTATTAAATGCGAAAACGATGGCTTCTGTTCTAATGAGTAGAGGATATAAGATTGTTTCAGGGGGTACGGACAATCATTTATTGTTGGTTGATTTAATTGACAAAAACATTACAGGTAAAGATGCAGATACCGCGTTAGATAAAGCGAACATTACTGTGAACAAAAATACAGTTCCAAACGATCCGCGTTCTCCATTTGTAACCAGTGGTTTACGTTTGGGAACTCCAGCAGTAACGACTCGAGGATTTAAAGAAAAAGAGATCACACTTTTATCGAATTGGATTGCAGATATTCTCGATGATATTAACGATGAAGCGACTATAGAAAAAGTAAAAAACGATGTTTTACTTTTGTGTCGCGAGTTTCCGGTTTATAGATAATTATGTATTGCCCATTTTGTCATGCAGAGGAAACAAAAGTAGTAGATTCACGCTTGGTTGCTGAAGGTTCTCAAGTGCGTAGAAGACGTGAATGTCTTGTATGTCATGAGCGCTTTACCACTTTTGAAACGGCAGAATTAATTATGCCATTAATCATAAAGCGTGATGGCAGACGAGAACCATTTAATATTGATAATTTACGTTCAGGCATGTTACGAGCACTGGAAAAAAGACCAGTCAGCGTAGATGATTTAGAAGCGGCTATTATTTCAATTACTCAAGAAATCCGACGTCGTGGAGAGCGTGAAATTGATTCTCAGATTATTGGTGAGTTAGTCATGAAGGCTTTATATGGTTTGGATCATGTTGCCTACGTTCGATTTGCATCTGTATATAAACGTTTTAAAGACGTAAGTGATTTCAGACAAACAATCGAACAAATGAATAAAGAGTAGTGTCCATTTTTTTATTCCTCTTTCGTATGAAGTGAAACAAGAGGAATTTTGTAGTTATTTTAAGAAGAATTCATGAGGTTATAGTGGAAAAGCAGTCAATGAGTGGTAAAAGAAAAGCCAGAAAACTCGCCCTTCAGGCACTGTATCAGTGGTTAATGGCCGGAAGTGAATTGCACGAAATAGAGGCACAATTTCGAGTCAGTAATAATATGAGTAAAGTGGATGTCGATTATTTTTGCCGTTTATTGCATGGAATTCCAGCTCATGTTGATAGCTTGGAGGCCAGTATTACTCCTTTTCTTGATAGAGACATTACTGGATTGAATCCAATTGAACTTACGGTATTACGCATCGGGTCGTTTGAGTTACTTCATTGTCACGAAATTCCTTATAAAGTAGTTCTTGATGAATCCATATCATTGACTAAAGAGTTTGGTTCCCAGGATGGATATCGCTACGTGAATGGGGTATTGAACAGTTTGGCACAACAAGTGCGCTCCATTGAAATCAATCATACGCATGGATGAGTTCTCGCTCATTGATCATTTTTTTAAACCGCTTGATTTAAAGCGTGACGATGTATTATTAGGCATTGGTGATGACGCAGCGTGCGTGCATGTTGCTGATGGAAGTGCGTTGTTGGTGAGCACAGATACTTTAGTTGAGAATGTCCACTTTTTACCGGATTGGGATGCATACGATATTGCGTACCGCTCAGTCATGGTTAATGTAAGCGATATGGCTGCAATGGCAGCAAAACCGTGTTGGATTACTCTGGCGTTAACAGTACCCGAACTGGATCAAACATGGCTTTCCTCTTTTGTACAAGGCCTAAAAGATTCGCTCAATCAATTTGATATGACTTTAATTGGTGGTGATACAACGCGTGGCCCTTTATCGATTACGATCACTATTTTGGGTACGGCACCGAAGAGAAAAATTATAAAACGCAGTGGTGCTCAACCAGGAGATATTATTCTTGTTTCAGGAGTGTTGGGTGCTGCGGCGTTGGCGATAAAATGTATTGATAATCACGAGTTACCTGAGCAAGATAAAGCAGAATTAATGCATCAGTTAGTGCATCCCAAGCCACGAGTCGACTTAATTGAGCTTCTACGTCATTATGCGACCGCTGCCATTGATATTTCTGATGGACTTAGTGCTGATTTAAATCATATTTGTGTCGCGAGTAGGGTAGGAGCTTGTCTCAATAAGGACGCAATTCCTATCCATCCTTTACTTAATAAATATTATATGAATCAAGCAGTTGACTTAGCTTTAACTGGCGGCGATGATTATGAGTTATGTTTTACCGTACCAGAACAACAATTGCCTTTATTAATGGATGCTTTGCAAAAAGACGATTTGCTTTGCTATCCTGTTGGCCTCATTGAGGCAGCGCCGGGATTAAGGATCAAAAACGCCAATAATCAGCCGGAAGAGATAAGAGCAGCTGGTTATTCGCATTTTTGATAGAGCATGGCTTGTTCTGATCTAACCTGTATTTATTATGACACGACGTATGAGAAAAAAATGAATCCAATAAATTTAACAAAAAAAGTTTTTCAAGATCCGATGTATTTCATTGCCTTTGGGTTTGGAAGTGGTTTAATGGCAACTGCGCCAGGCACGTGGGGGACATTGGCTGCAATACCTGTTTATCTTATTTTGACGTGGACGCACTGGGCTGTTTATTTATTTTTTACCATAATTGCGTTTATATTCGGTGTTTTGGTTTGTGACAGAGTATCAAAAGACTTAGGTGTGCATGATTACAAAGGGATTGTTTTGGACGAAGTTGTAGGCTATTTGCTGACGATGTTTATGGCTCCTCAAGGGTTAATCTGGATAATCTGTGGTTTTATTTTATTTCGGATTTTTGACATTTGGAAACCACAACCCATTGGATTTGTTGATCAAAAAGTACGTGGTGGGTTAGGGATTATGCTTGATGACGTCTTGGCAGCGATACCTTCCTGGTTGATAATGCAGTTTTTAGCATGGAGCTTTGCTCGATGAATGAAAACCATAAAGAACTGATTAGTATGGGTCTGACCGTTGGGATCGTCGGTCTTAGCTTATTTATTATTCACCGTTTTATTCCCTCCATGATCTGGGCTTCTATTATTGTCATTGCTACTTATCCCTTATATAAGCGATGGCGTTCCTTTTTTGGGAGTAAAGATAATTTATCTGCATTATTGTTTACAACATTAATAGGATTATTGTTTTTGTTGCCTTTAAGTTGGTTGCTTGGGCTGTTGATTAAAGAATTGCAAATCTTCATTAACTTTTTACAAGCTTTAAATCAGCAAGGGGGAGCTGCTCCTGATTTTTTAAAGAATTTTCCTTTTGTTGGGAATGATCTGGTGAATTATTGGGATATTAATATTGGTAAGCCCGGAATGATTAAAGGGTTCCTGTCGAATGTCCACTTGTCTCTTACGCCAACCAGCTATTATGTAAAACAAATCGGAGCTAACTTGGCTCATCGAAGCGTGCAAGTAGGTTTTACTGTGTTAAGTTTGTTTTTCTTTTATCGTGATGGCGACATGTTAATCTCACAAATTTATCAAGTAGGGGAATATTGTCTTGGCAAAAGATGGTTTCGCTATGCCGATAGACTTCCCAGAGCATTAAGGGCCACCGTGAATGGAACAATTGTCGTAGGTCTTGGAGTTGGTATTTTGATGGGTGTTTGCTATGGCTTGGTAGGTTTTCCAGCACCTACTTTAGTTGGATTTATTACAGCACTTGCAGCAATGATTCCTTTTGTTGTGCCTGTGGTATTTGTTACTGTAGCCATTATTTTGTTTTCTCTTGGCAGCATGATTGGTGCTATTGTTGTTTTAGTATGGGGAACAGTAGTGATGTTTGTTGCCGATCATTTCATCAAGCCAGCGCTTATTGGGGGGGCAATTGAACTCCCGTTTTTAGCGGTTTTATTTGGCATTCTCGGTGGCGTGGAAACGTTAGGCTTGCTCGGACTGTTTGTAGGACCTTTGGTTATGGTTTTATTTGTGACTTTATGGCAGGAACCGCAAATTAACTCTTTCTCTGGGGGCATAGAAAAATACTCATAGCTACGAGTAACCGTTCACGTAATGACGTCAACTTATCCGTCTAACCCCAACATTTGTGGCAGATATTTCTCTAAGACAAACTCTGTAAAATCAAATGATTACAGAGTGCGCCTTTGGGAGGAAAAAATGGCACAGACTCGTAGCCTGGGTGCAGCGCAGCGGAACCAGGGGTTCTGAATCACATCAGCAACCAGGGTTCCACTGCGCTGTACCCCATAGCCGTCAGGCTAAGAACCAAATGCAATCAAAAGTAGGTTTGGTCTTGAGGTATCGGCACTTATTTTTAGTAGTATATTATAGGTGCATTATGCCGTCGTTGCGAGCCGTAGGCGAAGCAATCAAGTGTCCTTTTGGGCTTCAGATGCACTGATTCGCTTTTTTAAGGTCCCTGGATTGCTTCGCCTACGGATCGCAACGACGTTTTTTTGCTAAAAACCTACTTGCAAAATATGTATCGATACCTCAAGGCACAACCTACTTTTAATGAGAGATCGAATTAAAGTGCGCCACGAAAGTGCACGACCGCTAGTAGCTGAAAGTTCTACCGGGAAAGCGCGACCGAGCGCATTTCGTACTTATCCTTGGGCTGTATGTGGTAACGCGTATGGTTAAGCGTAGGCAAAGGAAGTTGTAAGCC
>JBOFJV010000077.1:0-10654 GCA_051657005.1 Legionella sp.
GTGGCAGGAAAAGGAATTTTAACGGCGAGCGCTTCTGGGCTCGTGGCTATGCTGTTTCTACCGTGGGTTTTGAGGAATCTAAACTTAGGGAATATATTCAAAATCAGGAGCAGCTCGATAAAACGAGCGGTTCTGATGAGAAAGGTAATTTTAAAAGTTAGTTTGAACTAATCGCCGGCAGCCATTGGGGCTGCTCACCACCGTCAAGCCACCTGCTTTGCGGGTGCGGTATGACTTGCTTAACAGACGTTTTGCATGATCTACAGCACCAGCTTCTTCAGGCAATTCTATTTCATCATTCCGCGCTAACCAAATTTCCAACTTTTCTCGACCCTCTGGATCTTCATAAGTGTAAAATGCTTTTTTCAACACCATGGGTTCAAGTGCAACATCATCCGTCACAACACGCTCTAACTCAGTAAATGCCAAATTAGCTCCATTAAAAACTACTGTCGAATAACGTCCACACAAACATCAAAGGCAAATTCGTTTGCGGTTTATGGAATATCCCATATTTAGCAAGCAATGCTTGTACATCACTTGATGCATAAACACGACCTTTATCTCCTAGATCATAACTAACACGTGGAGAAGACAGATCATTACGCGTGGCGGTAAAAATTAACTAGTCTTCATCGTCTACTTCGACATGATAATTCATCGGGTCATAATGAAATACCATGGGTAACCCTTTATTTTCACCATAAAGCTCACGAGCAAGGCCAGGATTTTTTTCGATAGCTTTACGTACTAAAATTTCATCATCGCCTTCAACACCTAAATTAATATCAAGATCAGAAGCACCGTATGAAGAATAAACATGGCGAAAGCCATGAGCAACGAGCTGATCACGCATTGCTTCTGAAATAGCTTGGCCACCAACAACACCTACAGCTGAAAACTCACTAAAGTCATGCCCTTTATCACGCGCATAATCTATCAAATCTTTCAAAAATGGAGGATAGCCCGCTACAATCACTTGTTGCTTTTCCTGATTTAAACGTTTGGTTATCTGAAGAAGCTCCGCCTTATACTGAGTCATCAATTCTTGCGCCCGTGTACCTGCTGCATCAAATTGTCTGAACAACTCCTCCTTCAAAGATAAGTTCCGATTGTTTAAGGCAGCTTTTAATGTGCTGTCAATAAGCTTCATCATAAGTATTTTATCTTCATTGCTTATCTTAGTATGCTTAACCTGCAATTCATTAACGGCCAATTTAAGCTGATGTTTTTCGTATTGAGCAATACTGACCAATTTATCAAGAATTTTCTCTTTGTCCGGTCCAGTTGCAAAAACACTTCCTGTTTCACGCATCAATTCATAAGTGGTTAAACCCGTTGCCCAAGGACCTAAAGCAAACGCATTAATATAACTTAAGCTACGCTCTCCAAACTGAATTTTTGCAGCCAGTTGGAGTGACTTTTTAACCGTATCTATTTCCTGTTCGCTACGCACCCATTCTGTTGGTTTACCGGTAGTACCTGTTGAGGTATCAGTTTTGCTTCGCGCAGGATATTTTCCATAACTATGGGTGTCGGAGTCTTGTTCTTGTGGTTTGATGTAGTTGGCTTTGGTGGTCACAGCAACATCACCAAATCGAAATGCACTCTTTGTCACATCTTGCCCATTCATGCTCACAATATGAGTGCGGTAAGCTGGAACCGTTTCATAAGCATATTGAAAACGCGCTTTTGCCAACACTTCCCCCGCTTCAAGAATATCTTTTTCATTACCAACAAATAGAAACCGCGCTTTAATGCGATTAATTCAGCCAATTGTCTTTTGATAAAGCCAACCTAAAAAAGAAGCTTTTATATTATCTATAACTTTCGCAAAAAAACCATTCATAAACACTTGATTATGCCGGCCAGCATGGCGTAGCCCCTCTGTGCCTGCTTTTATTTGTTGCGCCTGTTGTTCCTTATCAGTACTGATATTACTGTCACCATGCCATAATTTACTTTCCAGGCTCTTAATCAGGTTTGCATCAGAATCTGCCCCATTAACATCTGCACCTAAATGCTTAACCAAACTATTTCGATTAACATAAAAAACACGGTTTTCTTCTTCACACGATTCATTGATGAGTACTGCGTTAATTGCGATGGTTCGATAAAACAAGGATGAGAACCAGTTATGAATAGTCACTCCGTTTTTACCCAGTTGATCTCGAGGATTCGCTACTCCATTCTTAAATAATAATCGTGTTCCATATTCATTATGTTTAAACAGAATTACGGGACTATTTATCGAAAATCCAGTCACATGGCACCTTTGAAGTTCCATTTTAGAGCAAATATTGTATTATTAAAACATTAAGTAAATATTAAGATGACTGTCCATGAAAATATTTTTTGTTATTTTACAGAAAGTTAAGAAGCTTATTATGCTTCATAATGAGATACCATAGGCTTGGCAAGTTACTGCATAAAAAGTAGTTTTGACATTTATGCACTCGCTGATAGACACCACAAAATGTTGAGCGCGTCAGTATATTGCACTGGCTGAATAATGCATCCCGAAACATTTAATTCACTTGCGGCCAGTTTTTCTTCAGTGGTGTACACACCAGTCAGTACAAAAACTTTAATGCCAGCGAATGCAAGGTCTTCCCTTAACTTTTTCAAGAACTCGATGCCGCTCATTTGAGGCATATGAAGATCCAGCAAGATCACATTCGGTTTAATTTTCTGATGACCATTGCGCCCATATAACATATCCAGGGCTTGTTTCCCATCCTTGGCTACAACAATCGCAATCGGCTTATTGGTTTTGGCAAATTCACGCCTCATGGCCATCACATCAATGTCATCGTCTTCTACGTACAAAATAGCAACCTTAGCATTCATGTTGGATCTCCTATTATTCGCATCTCAACCGGTGCTATAAATTTTTATTCGTAATGCTTTATCATATTAAAATATACATCAGCGCTTTCGGCTGTTTTTCAGTAAGATAATTATCTCTGTCTCTTGATCACATCTCCGCCTACGTACCGCGGACAAGCTGCGGGACGTAGGGGTATAGAGAGGATCTGGTTTTTAGCGATGCACAGAAAAGCCAGGTGCTTCACCATAGCGTGTATCAATTCCTTTTCAGAACAATCATTTTATCTTTGGACATTTCATGCATCGTCCATGGTATTCCTCCGACGACATATCCTGATTGCTTTAATCCAGCAAATGGCATCCAATCCGTACGAAAAGCCGTGTGGTCGTTAACCAGCACAGTAGCGGCATCAAGACATTCTGCGGCCTTAAATGCAGGAGCTAAATCATCAGAAAAAACACTGGCTTGAAAAGCAAAAGGCAAGGCATTAGCAAGAGTAATTGCTTGATCCATGTGTTCGTATTCATAAACACAGGTTACCGGGCCAAAAATTTCCAGCTGCGATACTTTAGCATCTACGGATGGATTGAATAATACTGACGGCATTAACGTGGTTTCTGAAAACCTACCACCACCAAAGAGCATGGCGCCATTCGCAACTGCTTCATCGACCCACGATACCACGCGTTCTGTTTCACGTGGAAGAATAAGCGGTCCTACTTCGGTTTCTTTTAATAATGGGTCACCCACACACAATGCCTGGACTCGCTCGACAAACTCCTCCATAAACGGGGTAATAATGTCTTTATGAACAAAAATTCGCTGCACTGAAACACACACTTGCCCTGCATGGTAATAGCCACCTTTAACCAGCGCTGGAATCGTTTTCGATAAATTGGCGCTGCGATCAACAAGTACCGGAGCCGCACCACCATGCTCTAAAGCACAACGAGTTCCTGGAGGCAGTTTGCTTCGTAAATACCAACCCACTTTGGCTGAGCCAATAAAAATTAAGAACGCTACACGCGCGTCAGTTGCCAATCGTTCGGCCAAATCATTGTCTTCAGTAATTAACGTTTGACACCATTCTACTGCAAGGCCAGCTTGCCGTAATAATTTGACTAATTCGATGCACGATAAAGGAGTGGTTATTGATGGTTTAATTATGACCTGGCAACCTACTGCAATTGCCGGGGCTACATGATGGACAATCATGTTTAAGGGATGATTAAACGCAGAAATGGCAGCGACAACACCAATAGGCTCTTTAATGGGAAACGCCCACCGATGCTCACTTGCAGGCGTAAGTACCATAGGAATTTCTTTGCCGGGGAAGTGACGTAACTATTCTGCGGCATTGTTTAATTCATCAATGGCTCGCGTGACGTCAATCGCCGCATCAGTCCATGGCTTCCCGCCATCTTGGGCAATCATTCTGGTAAAACGCTCTTGTTCTGATGCCAATAATTGGGCGGCGCGTTTTAAAATAGCCATTCGCTCATGAGGTTTAAGCCAAATGTCACGATTGCTTCGCGCTAATGCTGCTATTTCGAGCTGGGCCTCAAGTGCTGGTGCGTCATCGATGGGGATTTCAGTGATTAATGCCAGATCAAATGCCGGTACTACTTGCAGTGTGTTTTTCATTGTTATCCTTTTTCTGGCGGTAATCGATGCTGTAACTCATCCACAAGAACGCGTTTATTTTCTGAATAATCAATCGGAAAAATAATAAGATGGACGCCTCCCGAAGAAAAAGCATGTTCCAGAATATCCTGGAAGCTTTCTATGCTTTCGACTCGTGTTGCATGCGCACCATAAGCTTCTGCATATTTTATAAAGTCCGGATTAGTAAACGTCATTCCAAAATCAGGAAAATGCTCCACGGCCTGTTTCCAACGGATCATGCCAAATGCATTGTCTTCAATAATCAATACGACCAGATTTAATTTAAGGCGAACTGCGGTCTCCAACTCCTGGCTGTTCATCATAAATCCTCCATCGCCACACACTGCCATGACACGACGCTCAGGATACATGAGTGACGCCATAATTGCGGAGGGAAGACCAGCCCCCATCGTAGCCAACGCGTTATCGAGGAGGATGGTATTCGCCATTTGCGTTCGATAATTTCGTGCAAACCATATTTTATACATGCCATTATCCAGCGCAATAATTCCATCATGCGGCATTACTTGCCGCACATCATAAACCATGCGTTGAGGAGTAAAGCGATTTTCCGTCGCACGTGCTGTAATTTTGCTTAAAATCCCTTCTCGCAAATGCAGCAGTGCATTTGCATGTGGAATCTTGCCTTCAAGCTTATCCGCAAGCAATTGCAATGAGGGACCCATATCGCCAATAACCTCGGCTTGCGGAAAATAGACTTGCTCTACTGTAGCTGATTGGTATCCGACATGAATGACTTTAAGATCGGTGCTCCCCATAATAAAAGGCGGTTTTTCTACAGTACTATGACCAATCGCTATAATAAGATCTGCCTGTTCAATGGCCTCATGCACGTAGTCTCGTTCTGAAAGTGCTGCGGTTCCCATATAAAATTCGGTTGCCCCTGAAACAGTTCCTTTACCCATTTGCGTTGTAAAATACGGCAACTTGGTACGTACAATAAACTGCGACAGTGCGTTCGTTGCTCTTGGACGTGACGCTGCAGTACCAAGCATCACCAACGGGCGCTTCGCCTGCATAATCAATTCAGCGGCCTGAGTGAGTGCTCGCTCACTTGCCACCGGATATTCAATATGATGAGGCTGAATAAGCGCCATTTTTTTGATTTTTTCTGCAGCAATATCCTCTGGTAATTCGATATGAACAGGCCCAGGCGTTTCTTCTTGTGCAAGATGGAATGCTTCGCGCACGATGGTAGGAATCATCGCTGGAGATACAATTTGGCGCGACATTTTTGTTAATGGTTGCATAGTTGCCACGGTATTCACCATCTGAAACCGTGCCTGATGTGATGACAAAACACCTTTCTGCCCTGTAATCATAATCATCGGCATACCGCCAAGAAGCGCATAAGCAGCTCCTGTAGTAAGATTCAGCGCCCCAGGCCCTAAGGTAGTGATGCACACCCCGGGTTTACCAGTTAATCGACCATAGGTTGCGGCCATAAATGCTGCGGCTTGCTCGTGTCGCGTCACTATCAGCTCAATTGAAGACTTACGAATTGCCTCTACCACATCAAGATTTTCTTCACCTGGAATGCCAAATATGTGTTTTACACCTTCATTTTCCAGTGCAGCAACCAAGAGCTCAGCGCCTTTGATCATATGATACTCCTCATGAGTCTCTTAATAGTCCATTTCTTATTATAGTCCTAACGGTGGTGAAATTTATAAATCAATACAGAATACAATCCTGTAATTAGCTCCTCTCCTTGTTTGAGTGAGGATCTATAGCCATCAAGATAAGAACAAATGCAATCAAAAGTAGGTTGGATCTTGAGGTATAGGCACTTATTTTTAGTAGTATATTATATGAGTATTATGCCGTCGTTGCGAGCCGTAGGCGACGCAATCAAGCGTCCTTTTGGGCTTCGGATGCACAGATTCGCTTTTTTAAGGTCACTGGATTGCGTCGCCTACGGCTCGCAACGACGGATTTTTTGCTAAAAACCTACTTGCAAAATATGTATCGATACCTCAAGACCCAACCTGCTTTTAATGAGAGAACGAATTATCGAAACCACTTATATTCTAAGCTTCTAACGCATCACGAATCTTCACCAAACAAGCAATCAACGCTTCAATTTCTTCTTGAGTGTGGCCTGCGTTAATTGAAAAACGAATCAATTCAGGCCCCTTGGGGACACCAGGTGCAATAAAACCAACGGCAAAAAATTGATTGTCTAATAACGCACGACAATATTTTATGGTTAATTCTGTATCGCGTATGAATACAGGAACAATCGCAGAGGCTGAATCACCAAAATCAAAATGGTGTTCTGCCAATTTACTTTTAAAAAGCTCAATATTTCCCCATAATGCATTTTGCCTCGTGTCATTCTGACGTAACGCATTTAAAACATACTTCACCGACATGAAGCTAGCTGGTGATAAGGATGCGGAGTACAAGTAACTTCCTGAAATTAAACGTAAATAATCAATTTTATCTTTTGACCTAGCCAAAAAACCACCCGTAGTAGCAAAAGTTTTACTAAAAGTTCCTAAAATGAAATCGACCTGATATTCGACACCAAGATGGTTTGCTGTGCCTCGACCATGCTCACCAAGAACACCAATTCCATGTGCATCATCTACAGCAAGTAAACTCTGTGATCTACGACAAAATTCACTCAACTCTTTTAAATTACCTAAATACCCATTGGTACTAAAAACACCTTCCGTAAAGATTAATTGATATGCTGCGTCTAAACGTTCGGCATTCATCTGCTGATGGCGTTTTTGTAATGAGGAAAGGGAGTTGTGTTGATAAAATGAAGAATAGCTCACGTCGCTATTCACATAACCATTGCCCAGTTTGCATCCATCTAAAATGCAGCGATGGCTGGCATCATCGGCCAAAATAACAGCACCATTCATCATATTTGCGGCACAAAAACTGAGCATTGCACTATAGCCGGTGGGAAATAAAATGCAGACTTCTTTGCCTAAAAAATCCGCTAAATCATCACAGAGTTCCCTATGAATTTTAAGCGAGACGCTGCCTATCATCGATGAGCCAGCTCCACTCCCATAGTCAGAAACGGCCTGGATGTAAACGTCGCGCATCCCAGGATCATGCACCATGATCAGATAATCATTTGAAGCGAAACTGACAATGGATTGGCCATACAATTCAGTATGAGTCCACGTAGTCTCAAAAGGTAATTCAAAAAAAATTAACCCCCGCTCTTTAAGCTCCTGATAATAAGCATACTGATCGTCAAAAAACGAAAAAACTGGGCTTTCCCATAACCTAATTTTCCTCCGTATCATACAGCAATTGGTTCAAAGGAGCTTCGTTTCTTCGTGTGTATAAATCCATAATATTATCAAAAAAATGGATCCCACGATCGACATTAATGACCTGTCCTTGCATCAAATCCAGATAGCCACTGGCAAGAGCTACAGCCGCATTCGCTATTTCCTAAGCTTCGATCCAATACTGATCCGGTACAAAATTTTGAGAAAACGCAACGAACTCCTTACCGAATATTTTTTCAAAAGATTCCGTTTTCACCGCACTGGGTCGAATAATATTTAGCGAGACTTGCTCATGACGCAAATGATAACTCATATAACAGCACATCACTTCCATCACTTTTTTAGCCGTAGCCACATAATCATAACCATAGGAGTAATGATCAGGGCCAGTCGAGAATATACCAATCACATATCGTGGATAACGTCCAAAACGTTTGTAGATTTCATTGGTGTAAGAAAATAATGTCCAGGCAGAATAAGAGAGTGTTTTTTTCAATGCGGATAACGAATAATCCTCAAAGGAGACAATCATTTTGGCTACAGCAACATTACATACATACACATCAATTTTTTCTTCTTTTTCCTGGAGCAACTGAAACAGATTTTCTGTATCAGCAGGATCACTCACATTCGCTTGATACAACTCAGGGAGAGGATAATTGTGTGCAGAAAATTTTTTGATAATTTCTTCTTCGTCGGCACTACCAAAATGATACGTTAATAGACACTTTCCACCGTATTGAGCAAATGCCATCGCTATAGCGAGACCAATACCTTGCGTGCCACCAGTAATAATAATTGTTTTATCCTTAAAATAAATCAAAGCACGGGCTCCTTTGCTTTATTGTACTCATAAAACAAATTGGCCAGGTCATTCATATTTTTTACGTTTATTAATTCAGTACGATGTACTTTAATTTTTAATTGGCGCATGGTCATTGAAACCACATCAACAACATCCAGGCTGTTAGCACCATAAGCGGCCATGGGCTGCGTTTCATCTATCGTAATGAAGTCTGCATCAATAACCTTTGTCAAATTCACTTTAATTACTTCTAAAATCTCATGCTTTTCCATCATTCTATTGCTTCCCTATAAACTGAATTGTTTTTTGTTTGCATAAAAATGCATGATATTGTCGGCAAAGCTGGAACCACCATCGAGATTGAGCACTTCACCACTGACTCCATCCATTAATCCGCTGCACATCATATAAATTGCTTTAGCGGCTTGTTCTACCTCAATCACCATCCCTGGAATTTTATAGCGATTCACAAAATCAATAAAATCATCACCAAAAGTAGCACTTAAGGATTCTGTATCAACGCATTTAATGCGCAATGCATTAATCAGCGTGTCTTCAAACTTAAAATGATAGTTAAGGTATTTAATCATCGTTTCCATAATTGCCTTGGAAAGGGCAACAAAATCATAATTCATATGATATTCATCGGGCCCATTGGATGAGGTGCCAATGATGTATTGAGGATAGTGATGCATCTGCTCATTAATTGCTTGCGTGATAGAGACCATCGGCCACGCACTGTATTTAATACTGGTATATAAACCTCGCTCTGAATAATCATCCAATGACTTTGTGAGCAATGCGAGGGACACATTGGAAATAAAGGCATAAATCCGCTCATGATCGCGATGAATTCGCGCGACAAGCTCCTGAATGTCCTCCTGATTGGTTGCATCGGATTGAATAATACATGGTTCTAAATAACCGGCAACTAAAAAATCGTGCGTAATCAAACGCGTATCAACACTTCCCAAAGCATGGGTTAGGTAGCAGTGCGCGCCTTGTCGAGCAAATTCTTTTGCCGTTGCAAGTCCAATCCCTTTCGTTGCGCCAGTAATTAATACGGCTTTTCCTTTTAAATAATTTAACATAGTCGTTCACTATTTTTTCCATCATTTTCATTGTCAAGCCTTTCAAAGCATGAGTGCCTCAGGTTGATAGCGTTTAATTAATGAAATGGAGTTAAGTCCACCAAAACCAAACGAATTGTTGAGCATCAGATTCATTTGGTGTTCACATACCTTATTCGCACAAACATCCAAATCAACCTCGGGATCAAGAGATTCAATATTCACCGATGGATGCAATAATCCTGCATTCATTTGCAAAATTGCCGCAACGGTTTCCACAATAGCTGAAGACCAACAGGTATGGCCTAATATCGATTTGGGGGCAGTAATTTTTAAACTGGATACATGCTCACCAAACACATCTTTAATTGCATTAAGCTCGGTGAGATCACCCAATTGGGTTGAGGTAGCGTGGGCACTAATGTAATCAATTTGTTCTGGAGTAACCTGGTATTTCGCTAATAATTTTTTGATCAGCAGAGCTTGATCTTCTCGAGATGGTTGCGGTAAATGACAGCCATCAGAACTGGACTCTACCCCCAAAATTTCCGCATAAATCCTAGCCTTGCGCTTTTTCGCGTGCTCAAAATCCTCGACGACAAGCACAGCATTACCATTAGAGGGAATAAAACCTTCACGTCGGACATCATAGGGACGGCTGGCAATTTCATGAGCATGATTAAAATAGCTGGTAGAGTTAACCAGTCACCTGGCCACCCCCCCATTTAGCACCCATCGTGCCCTACTAAGGCAATTGGCTCAAGACAATTTCATTACATACTCATACCTTATCAATCAGAACAATCGGTGCATTATTTTTGCATCTGGTAGTGGATGCTTCTTTACGAATAGGTCGAATTTATTGGCTCTACACCAATTAAGGTGGCACTTTAATCAAATTAGTCTAGACTACGTCATTGATTTAGCGAACAAAAGGAGATTAAAGTGCCGAAGTACAATCTTATCCTAAATTTACCTGGATTTTCCATAGTAAAAGTGAGCG
>JBOFJV010000078.1:0-4082 GCA_051657005.1 Legionella sp.
CAGTTATTTACAAACTATGCAAAATAAGGGAATAAATCCTTTGGTTGCTGTAGCTATGGCATTGAACAATCAACGTTAGAGTACAGTTTCTTTCACCCCTGTACGTCACGCAGTGGCGTATAGGGGTGAGTAGTTACTAACCAGCTCAATTTATTAATTATGATGAACAAAACGATTTATTTTAACTCATTTGAGGAAGTGCAAAAAACAATGAGTGGCTCACCTACTCGTATCTTCATCTCTTTTCAGCTAGCATTAATTATCCTTTATTAATGAAATACGCTTTATGAAATTTAAACTGCTCCCGCTTTTCGACAACATGAATCATTTGCATAAAAATCATGAACACGCTGTTCTTCCTGATCTTCGTTTTCAAAACGATTTTAATTACGCTTTAAATTTTCTAAAAAGCTATACAGGAAGCCAAGGAACATTCAACAGTTATCGTCGTGAAACTGAACGTTTATTACAATGGACCTGGTTAACCAAAAATACGACCGTTAATGAATTAAAACGTGATGATATCGAACAATACATTCGTTTTTGTCAGAATCCACCTAATGCTTGGATTAGTTTAAAGAAAGTACCTCGTTTTATTGAAAAAGATGGAAAGCGCGTTCCCAATGAAGAATGGAAACCTTTTGTGGTTACGTTGAGTAAATCAGCAATCAAAAATGGCCATAAACCTGAAATTGACCAATTTAGTTTATCTCAAGGAGCCACCCAAGAAATTTTTGCCATTTTAAGCACCCTATTTAACTTCTTAATTGCTGAAGAGTATTTGGTTTCTAATCCAGTAGCACTCATCCGTCAAAAAAGTAAGTTTATTCGTAAACGCCAGCACAATGTACCCATCCGCCGATTGAGTCTGATCCAATGGAGTGCTGTGCTTGATGCAGCGGAATCTCTTGCAGAAGAGTCCCCTTTGAAACATGAACGCACTCGTTTTATGTTGAGTCTATTATTTGGGATGTATTTACGTATTTCCGAGCTTGCGGCCAGTGATCGCTGGATCCCAAGCATGAATGATTTCGCTAAAGACAGTAATGGTCATTGGTGGTTTACTACGGTAGGTAAAGGCAATAAAGAACGGCAAATTGCGGTGAGTGATGCGATGTTAGATAGTCTCATTCGATGGCGTTTATTTCTAGGCTTAACCCAACTGCCCTCACCTGCTGATAATTCCCCGTTGATTCCTAAAATTCGTGGTAATGGTCCGATGAGCGATACAGCACCTATTCGAAGAATTATTCAACATTGCTTTGATTTAGCTGGGGAACAGCTTCGAATGAATGGTCATCGCGAAGAAGCGGATAATTTAGCTGAGGCTACAGTTCACTGGTTAAGGCATACAGGGATCTCTGAAGATGTTAAAATTCGTCCTCGAGAGCATGTCCGTGATGATGCAGGCCACAGTTCAAGTGCAACTACCGATAGGTACATCGATATTGAAAAACAAGCGCGTTATCAATCTGCCAGGAAAAAAACCATAGATCCCGAGCCAATTTAATCCATTGTGTGTTAAACTATTTGAATTTTAATTCAAGATTATTCATGCTTACTCTTCGTCAAATCACCTTAAGTCGTGGTAATAAGATTTTACTGGATAAAGTCAATGTCACTTTATATGAAAAACAAAAAATAGGTCTTATTGGTCATAATGGGTGTGGTAAATCAACTCTTTTTGAATTTCTATTAGGAAAATTACACCCAGATACTGGCGAGTTTTTAATTAATCCCAATCTCGCTATAAGCCATTTATCGCAGCAATTACCAGACAGTAATGAAAAGGCATTGGATTTTGTCGTTGCTGGTGATGAAGCGTACATTAAGCTTATGCAACGGTTGCAAGAAGCGGAGGCCTCAGGAAATCATACTGAAGTACTCGCGTGTCATGATGAATTAAATCATAAGGCAGGCTACAGCAAACCTGCTCTAGCAGCAACCATTATGGCGGGGCTAGGTTTCAATGGAGAGCAACAACAAGCCTCTGTAAACAGCTTTTCTGGTGGTTGGCGTATGCGCTTAAGTCTAGCACGCTGTCTCATGAAACCTGCCGATTTACTGTTACTTGATGAGCCAACCAACCATTTAGACATGGAGGCTATTTTTTGGCTGGAGCGATGTTTAAAACAAAGTCCGGCGACTATCATTCTCATTTCGCATGATCGGGAATTTCTTGATGCATTTGTTACCCATATTTTGCATATCGAAAAACAAAATATAACGCTTTATAACGGAGACTACAGTTGTTTTGAAAAAACTCATGCACAACAATTGGCATTACAACAAGCCATGTATGAAAAGCAACAGACTAAAATTAATCATATGATGGCTTTTGTGAATCGATTCAGAGCTACAGCCACTAAGGCAAAACAAGCTCAAAGTCGACTCACAGCCATTGAACGAATGGAAATTATTGCTGCAGCGCAAGTTGACTCTCCTTTTTCTTTTGATTTTTTCCCATGTCCTCGCGCTGGTAATCCCCTAATTCAATGCAATCAGGTTGATGCTGGCTATCATTCGGACAAACCTACCTTAAATAAAATCAATCTTTCGCTCAATCCTGGCGATAGAATCGCGTTACTAGGACATAATGGAGAAGGAAAATCCACTTTAATTAAAACACTAACTGGTGCTTTGCCAGTTTTGAACGGCTCAATTCAGCGCTCTGCTCATTTAAAAATTGGTTATTACGCACAACACCAATTAGAACAACTGGATTGTAAATTAAGTCCCGTAGAAACCATTCAAATTTTAACCCCTGAAGCACGTGAACAAACCATTCGCGATTTTTTAGGTGGTTTTAACTTTGTTGTGGATATGGCAGTGCAACCCATCCATCACTTTTCTGGCGGTGAAAAAGCTCGTTTGGCGTTGGCTAAATTAGTATGGCTTAAACCCAATTTGCTGCTTCTTGATGAGCCCACGAACCATCTCGATCTTGGGATGAGATCAGCAATCGAGCTTGCATTACAAAGCTATGAAGGTGCATTAATTCTGATATCACACGATCGCCATATGTTAAAAACCACTGTTGATAATTTTTACTTGGTTTATCAACAAAAAGTTCGTCCCTTTGATGGTGATTTGGATGATTATTACACGTGGTTACAAACTAAAGACTCAATTAAAGAAAGCACAACTCCAGCAACAACAAATGATTATAAAGAAAAAAAGACCCTACAAAATCGTTTAAAAAAATTGGAGCAACTCATTGAGCAGTATCAAAGTGAAATTGTTCAACTTGATACGCAACTCGGAGATTCCAATCTATATGAAGACAGCGCACAGAAAAATAAGTTGAATCAGCTATTAGAAAAACGCGCTACAACCAACTCGTCTTTGAGTCAAGCTGAAGAAGAATGGTTGGAAATCAGCACGATTTTAGAGTAAGCGATCACGCATCAGCAACGGATTGAAAATCGTAGAAGCTTAGCCTGGGTACAGCGCATAACCGTTAGGCTAAGAAAAGATGAAATAAAGTAACTTCTTGAATTAAAAAAAGCAACAGATTACCGTTTAAAATTTTTAGTTCGTAGTTTCATTAAAAGTAGGTTGGGTCTTGAGGTATCGACACTTATTTTGCAAGTACGTTTTTAGCACAAAATCCGTCGTTGCGAGCCGTAGGCGACGCAATTCAGCGCCATTTTGAGCTTCAGATGCACTGATTCGCTTTTTTAATGTCACTGGATCAACTATGTCTCAACCAAGATATTAGATTGTTCTGGTTGAGCATTTTTTAGCCTTGCATTAGCAATAACAATGATTTTTCTCATCAATGCAACCAAGGCCACCATTTTAATTTTTCCTCGCGAAAGAAGGCCTTCGTAGAATGTTTTGAGGTGACTGTTGGAGTTTCTGGCAGCCATAGCTGCTAGAAATAAAAGAGGCTTCACGCCGTCTCTCCCATGAGTTGCTCGTCGATAGCCTTGCATTGTCCCACTGTCGTTTGAGCGCGGAGCAACACCTACTAAAGAAGCTATTTCTCGTCGACTTAATTGACCTAATTCAGGTAATAAAATAAGAAGCTCATTGGCAATGATATTTCCAATTCCAGGTATGGTTTTTAAGAGGGCCTT
>JBOFJV010000079.1:0-2763 GCA_051657005.1 Legionella sp.
CCAGTTATTTACAAACTATGCAAAATAAGGGAATAAATCCTTTGGTTGCTGTAGCTATGGCATTGAACAATCAACGTTAGAGTACAGTTTCTTTCACCCATGTACGTCACGCAGTGGCGTATAGGGGTGAGTAGTTACGGTAGAACAATATTTTGGAAATTAGATCAACAGTATTTAACCGCTAATGGAGCAGTGCAATGCCTATGATTAAGTTATTATTTAAGATGTTAATATTAACCAGTATTACAATTACGTGTTTTGCTGTCCCACCATTCCAGATTTTACGCACTTGTATTGATGGCCAGCCATTTGAGGACATGGTGGCAATAACTCGAATAGATGGGGATGGATATGCAGATAAGTCAATGGATGGATGTGAGGAACAACATGATCGCTCCATCGATGGACATATTTATGGTACGTTAATGTGTCATGATAAATTCTATTTCATTATTCGCGATAAAAAAATTGATCCAGAAAAAGAGGTAAACAAATCAATTAATCCTGAAATCAATCCTGGAGTGTGGTTTACGACTAGATCATTGTGGTATCGAATTGCTTTAGAAAATAAAGAATATCTTTGCATTCGTGCTCCGCTATCCGAGCAGGGCGTTGGTGCTGCTCATAATCAATACTACATTATCGAAAATGCATTTGATGCCAGTCTTGCTCCTAAAGTCTATTTCTACTTTCTAGAAGAAAATATTGCACCTATTACCAGCCCCCATTTATAGAGATTATGGGTGTTGATAATAATTTTAATTGATACTGATTAGAACTAATGCCTATTATCAAAAGACTTGACCCCTAATTACACTGTGCTGGAGGATAAAACCTGAGAGATGGTCACAAAACGAGACCATCATTTTTCGCTGTGTGTGAAGCAATATGAGCTACGGAGTTTGACTGCATTGGTGATGCAGCAGGATTAGGTTAACCGCAGTGAAACGATATCAACCTAGAAAAGACTACTCCCATGTTACCGTGTAAAAATGAGTCTGCCAGCGTACTTCAGCTGTAGTTCCACTCGCTATGGAAGTGACTCCAGCTGGAGTTCCCGTGTAAATAATATCGCCTGCTTTTAAGGGGAAAAAATGGCTGAGGTAAACCAATAAATCTTCGGGTTGCATCATCATTGCTGAGCCTTTAGCAGATTGGCGTAAAGCCCCATTAAGGAGCAATTGAAATTCAGTTTCCAAATAATCAGTGAATTGCTTATAGGGAATCCACGGACCAAGAATCGCAGCATCTTTAAATACTTTTGCTGTAGTCCATGGATGGCCTTGCTTTTTTAGTTCGGATTGATGCGTTCTTAAGGTCATATCAAGACCAAGAGTAAGGTCTGAAATCGCATTTTTGGTGTCTTCATGCGTCATGCGATAACCATCACGCGCCAGACGCAGCACAATTTCACATTCTGGTTGTACATTATGGTCTGTGAAAGAAAAATCAAGATGCATGTGCTCGCCACAAGCGGAAGCTTGTTTCATAACACTGGCAGGCTTTAAGAACACCACCGGTTTTGCCGGTACGGCATCGCCAATCTCTTGAGCATGTTCAAGGTAGTTTTTACCGACACAAATAATTTTATCAACAGCCATACAGTATTCCTTCTAATTTTGGGGGTGCAATGCTCTTGATCCCGGATTTAGATAAAATTTCTTCAATAACGCAGGAGACTAACATCTGTTTTTAATTTCATGAATAGCTCGATTTAATACCCTTGCGGCCCACTTCTTTAAGTTTTCTTTATTTTGTTCGCATGTATAGGGTAAAAAAATCATATGATGACAAAAGGAATGGAACAATAAAAGATGCATTGCGTCATCATCAATATTGCCATAATGGTTTAGAAATACCTGAAAAGTTTCTTCCGTAAAGATCATGCCCACAGCCAAATCAATCCCGGGATGACCTATATGCATATCACCACAATCAATGAGCCCTGAAGGCATCATGGTTTTGGGACCAATCACCACATGTCTGCTGTAGAGATCCGCATGCAGATAGGACTTTTTATTTTCTTTGAAGGTTAAATAAGGTAATAAGTTAATGGTTTCAAGCAAGCGTGTTTTCTCAAAACCCAATTGGAGAAAATAAGCTTCATAACGCGTCAGGTTTTCCATGCAGCGTGACATGCGATGATGCAGATCATAGCGCCATTGTTGATTTCCTTTGATTAATAAATGATGTTCCTCTTGAACCGGCACAGCATGGAGCGCTCTTAACCAAGAGGCCAATGTGATGGCGAATTGGCGGTCATCAATAAGCGATGGCGCCACATCGGACACCGGTTGACCTAAAATCATTGGGTATCCTGCAAATGGATAAGGATACAAAGATGAAGGCTCACCTATCCATTGGGGGCCGACAGCGGAAAGGATACCTGGCTTGCTATATAAGGCAGTAATGAAATTTCATTTTCCATGCATACTAATTCAAACTCGCGAAGCGGAAAACGAAAAATCATCGTCTCATTAACAAGATAAACTACATTATCCCATCCTTCATCCAACACACAGATCGTTGCAACGGGAATAGGATGTTGCGATTCAATCAGTAGCTTCGCCTTTTGTTCATCAATGTCAATGGATTGATTCCAGGCATGCGTCATAAATAATCATAAAAGTGCGCCACGAAAGTGCACGACCGCTAGTAGCTGAAAGTTCTACCGGGAAAGCGCGACCGAGCGCATTTCGTACTTAGCCTTTGGCTGTATGTGGTAACGCGTATGGTTAAGCGTAGGCAAAGGCAGTTGTAAGC
>JBOFJV010000080.1:0-7220 GCA_051657005.1 Legionella sp.
TAATCGGTTATAGCTTACATCTAATATTAATGGTTGATATCCGCTCACTTTTACTATGGAAAATCCAGGTAAATTTAGGATAAGATTGTACTTCGGCACTTTAATCTCCTTTTGTTCGCTAAATCAATGACTTAGTCTAGACTAATGTGATTAAAGTGCCCCATTAATTGGTGTAGAGCCGAAACTCTCTATGAAATGGCATTTTTTTGGTACAGACAATGGCAAACCTGAAATAAATGAACATTTAATGATCTACATTTTGTATGTTTACTTGATCCAAAGACACAGTTCAATGCTTCTTTAGTGAATAAAAAATGGAACGAAGCGGTCAAGCTAACTCGAAAATATATGGAACTGCTCCCTACGATTCATCGAATTCCAATGTTATCTACTTTAGGCCTTGACGTATTAAGATTAAAGTTAATGGCTGGCTGGATGACCAATACCACATACAGAGTCCAGGTTGGGCCAGATAAGTCAACATTATTACGACATCTTCCGAAGATGACCCCAGAGGTGCTTGAGCGCTATAAACCAAATCGTTGGGTTTTACGAATTCCAGGAGAGGTTTCATCATTCTCGGTTTCTCGAGAACATGAAGCGAGTAATGCACTTAAAGTATCGACACTTGGACTTAATGTGCCAATAAAGCACTTTGATCCCTACGTGGTGCAGTTAACACGGTTTATTGAAAACGTTCAAGTTTTAGATAGTTCCATGTTGCAGCGTGTTGATGTATTGCAAAAATTAGCTGATCTTGCAAAAAAACTGCATCAATCTGAACCTTTTGCAAATAATACCGCTGTTTTTGAACGTAATGCAGGTCTAGTGGAAACATTAAAAACTAAAAAGTTTGCTTTTCCAGGGGAAATGAGCTCAATTGAAGCAATTGAACAGCAGATGGCTGATTTGCAGAAATTGTTCTCTTCATATCAGATTCAAATGAGTCCTTGTCATAATGACTCAACGCCACTGAATTATATGATGTCTTTGCAAGGACCGGAAAAAAAGGAAGTTTTCTATAAAATCGATTGGGAGTATTCAAGCAATAATGATTTGATGTTGGATCTTGTTTATTTCGCAATCGAGGCAAAATTAACTAAAGAACAAGAGGTTATCTATTTAAACGCATATTTTGGCAAAGAGAATGTTACTGAGTCGGTATTGGCTTGGTTGACCGCATACAAGCCAGTAGTGGAGTGGTGGATTACTCTTTGGTCGTGGACTCAATTAGCTAATGATGCAAAGTCTGTTGATAAAGACGCTTATATTCGACTGGGTCTTGAACGCTATGGCAAGACGTTAATGTATTTACAGAGTGAGTGATACAAAGAAGCGTTGGCTGTTATTGATGCTGATCGTCTCAGTCATTACTTTAATGGGAATCGAGTGTTTTAGGATTACAACCGGCCGAACGGATGCAGTTAGAGTAGCAATTTCTCTGGTTAAATTTTGCATGGATCTTTCAGCGTTGCGCCAATGATTAAGCCATGTGACTCAAAAACTCTTGCAAATGCTGTTTCTCGTGTTCTGATTTTAAGTAGGTTTTTAACATCTCAATTGAATGATGATACTCGTCTTGATGAATCACACCGCGCATCAATTCAAAACGTAAGAACACGCAATAGGTATTCAAAACATCGGTTTCACAATAATCTCTTATATTTTTGATTTGACCGGCCAAATACTGCTCCCAAACTTTAGACCCACTCATCCCCATTTTTCCTGGAAAACCAAGCATGCTTGAAATCTCGTCTAATGGCGCAAACGCTTTATTTTGATATCCGGCAACGACATCCATCAGATCAAGATGGCGATAATGAAAACGACTTAAGTAATTATTCCAGCGAAAATTTTGTTGATTTTCACCCACTTCCCAATAGGTTGGTGCAGCAATGCGGTGAAACATAGAACGATAGTGTAATACCGGTAAATCAAATCCACTTCCATTCCAACTGACTAACGTTGGGGTATGTTTATCAATTCCAGCAAAAAAACGTGTGATGAGATCTTTTTCATCTGATGATTCATCACCTAAAGACCAGACTTTTATTTGCGAACCGTGGCTCATTACTAAGGAAATAGCGCAAATTCTTTGTAAATAATGCGGAAGAAAATCATGACCGACTTTAGCACGACGTAATGCAAACATTGCTTCTGCTGTGTCGTGATCAGAGAGTCCATGTAGGTCATACAAATTACGGCCAGATTCAATATCGGGAATCGTTTCTATATCAAATACAATAATGGTCATCTAAGTGTCTTAAGCGGTTGTAAAAATAAATTCTAGCATGAGGTACAAGGTGTAAACAGCAGTTTTCTTGATGAAACAAAAATAAAATAATGCGAATTAATCACAGTTCTATTAGAATACGCGCATAACGTTACATCCACATGGATTGTATTTTTTAGGTTTGCTAAAATGAACTTTTTCTTATTTGGTTGGTCATGAATTCTTGTTCACGATTTTTTAAGAAGTTACGAATAGCTACCGTTGTAGTGTTTGCTTCATTACTCACTGCGTGTGTGAGTCATCCGCCAGCAGATGTAAATAATTTGTGTAATATATTTAAACAGTATCCGCGGTGGTATCGAGATACCAAAGACGTTGAACGCCGCTGGAAAGTTCCAGTTCCTGTGCAAATGGCTATAATTCATCAAGAATCAAAATTTAATGCGCGTGCTCGTCCACCACGCACCAAATTGTTGTGGATTATTCCCTGGAAAAGACCTTCTTCGGCTTATGGATATAGTCAAGCATTGAACGTGACCTGGAGGCACTATAAACAAAATAATGGTGGATTATTTTCTTCACGAAAGAGTTTTAGTGATGGTGTTGATTTCATTGGTTGGTATGCTAATCAAGCATATAAACAAGCGGGTGTTCCGCGTACAGATGCTTATTCGCTTTATTTAGCTTATCACGAAGGCATTGGTGGTTATCGACGTAAAACTTATCTAAAAAAACCGTGGCTTATATCTGTAGCGCGTAAAGTTAAATGGCGCTCACAAACTTATGCAATGCAGTTGAACTCATGTCATAAACGGTTTGAATCACACTCATGGTTTTAGGACTTGATTAAAAGAACGTTTGGATGGATGATGCTGGAAAATCAGCGGATATTGATAAAGTCTGGTTATACTTCGTACAAACCTGAACTACATTTAATTTATAAAGTTTAAAAGTAATAGTATACTCAGTGAAAACTGATATCGACATCACTAAGGAGTTTTGAATGCGATTAATGCTTTTGGGGGGCCCGGGTGCTGGAAAAGGAACCCAGGCTTTACGTTTGATTGAACGTTATAAAATCCCGCAAATCTCTACAGGCGACATGTTGCGTGCAGCCATTGCTCAGGGAACTCCATTGGGATTAAGCGCTAAAAAAATTATGGAAACTGGCGGTCTGGTTTCTGACGACATCATTATCTGGTTAGTTAAAGAGCGTTTAAAACAGAGTGATTGTGCTAACGGTTTCTTATTTGATGGTTTTCCGCGAACAATTGTCCAGGCAGACGCATTAAAGCAAGCCGGAATTTATTTGGATCATGTCATCGAGATTTCTGTTGATGATGAGGAAATTATAAAACGCATTAGCGGGCGGCGTATTCACCAACCATCAGGTCGCGTTTATCATGTCCAAAATCATCCACCAAAACAGGATGGCATCGATGATGTGACTGGCGAACCATTAATTCAACGAGAAGATGATAAAGAAGAAACGGTAAGAAAACGTTTGGAAGTTTATCGCAATCAAACAGCACCTTTGGTTAAATATTATCAATTATGGTCCGAAAATGGATCTCATGGTGCTCCAGAGTTTCATAGTATTTGCGGTACTGGAGATGTAGATGATGTATTCCAAAAAATTGTAAGCTCAATTGAGGCAAAAGAGGAAATATGAGCGGTCTCAATATAACCAGCAGTGAGTTTAAATCATTAATTGATGAAAATCAAATTGTGTTTATTGATTTTTGGGCTGATTGGTGTGCTCCTTGCAAGCAATTTTCTAAAGCTTACGAACAGGTGGTGGAACAGTTTCCGAATATCAAGTTTGTAAAGGTTAATATCGAAGTAGAGAAAGAATTGGCCGACTTCTTTGAAATTCGTTCGATCCCTCATCTTATGGTATTTAAAGAGGGAATTGTGATTTATTCCAATGCAGGCAGCATGCCTGCATCTACTTTGAAAGAATTAGTTGAACAAGCCTCAGTAGTCGATGTTAGTGCAATACGAGCGGAGCTTAAGCAACAGGATAAGGAGTGACGTTAAGTAAATAAGCTGCAAGCTCTTTTTTGTTTTCTTTATTTATCACCAGGTCCAATTTAGTTCGCCGTTTGAGTATGTCATCACAACTTTGAGACCATTCTTCCAAAATGAGATAATCTATTTCAACTTGATAGAGATAAGTACAATATTTTTTCCCCAAGGATGCGTAGTTAGTGCATGATGAGAGAAAGCTCTCCATACAACTGCCATAAGTATAGAGATAATGGTTGAGAAGATCAGGCTCCATCCATGTATATTTTTCTTTTGCATAAAGTACATACTCAGCAAAATTCATCTGATTAAAAGTAGCTCCCGGCAAGGGAGTAGTTGCTGTAATTGAATGCGGCATTTGAGGAAATGCTGGCTGAAGTGTATTGATGACTTCTTCAGCTAATTGCCGATAAGTAGTAATTTTACCGCCATAAATTGTAACCACGGGAGCGGGTTTATAAGTAACCTCATAGATGTAGTCACGACTTAATGATCGAGATTCTTTATTTTCATTTGCCAGTAAAGCTCTGACGCCACTCCAAGTATAAACAATGTCTTTTTTAGATAATTTACTTTTAAAGTTTAAATTAACGAGATCAAGTAAATAATCTGTTTCGGCAGGAGAAATGCTTATGTTATTTGGATCGTCTGTTAGTGGGACATCCGTTGTTCCTATCATGCTTAATCCATGATACGGAATAACGAAAATAATACGTTTGTCTTGATGTTGAAGTAGATAGGCATGATCCCCTTCATAAATCCGCGGTACAATCAGATGACTGCCTTTAATTAAACTTATTTTGTGTTGATCAGGAACTTGAGTGAGTTGCTCAACAGATTTTACCCATGGACCTGCAGCATTAATTATTGATTTAGCATGAAGTATATAGTTAGAACCAGTTTTAGGCTGTACTGTAATCTGCCATAGATTATCAACGATTTCAGTATGAATTACTGTAGAGTGAGTCCGTATGCTTGCTCCATGATTTTTAGCTTGCATCGCATTAATAATAGTTAAGCGTGCATCATCAGTGACTGCATCGTAATATAAAAATCCTCTATCCAGCTTATTAATTAAAGGGGAAAAATAGTTCTTTTCCTTTTTTCTTGAGATGGTTTTGCATTTAGGGAGTCGATTTTTACGACTAATGTGATCATAGATAAATAAACCTAAACGTAAAAACCAAGCAGGGCGCATGTGATTTTCATGGGGTAAAACAAGCGCTTGAGGATGGACTAAGTGTGGCGCTAAATCCAAGAGTCTTTGTCTTTCGGTTATTGCTTTTTTAACTAATCCAAACTCGTAATTTTCTAAATACCTTAGTCCACCATGAATAAGCTTCGTACTGCTTGAGGATGTTTTTGAGGCAAGATCATCTTGCTCCAAAAGCACGACAGACAGTCCTCTCATAGCTGCATCTGCTGCACAGCCACAGCCATTGATGCCTCCGCCAATAATGGCAACCTCAAAAACTGTCTCCATATTTTGGTCTCCACAAAAAAGATATACACTAACGCTATACATATAATAGCTAGGACAAGGAACTTTGCAATAATGAATTATTTACTTGCTATAGATCAAGGAACGAGCAGTACCCGCGCAATGATATATACTGTACAGGGAGAATTAATTGCGAGCAGTAAATATCAACTGACCCAATATTATTCTCAAACAGGATGGGTGGAGCATGATCCAGAAGAAATTTGGCAGAAGACTTTAACCGCCATGCGTGATGTTGTTGCTCAGGTTGAAAAGGAGCAAATAATCTCTTGTGGTTTAACCAATCAACGTGAAAATACTGTAATTTGGAACAAAAAAACAGGTGTTTGCCTTGCTCCGGCTATCGTTTGGCAAGATCGACGCACGGCGTAATATTGTCAAACATTGGCTGGTGATGAATCGATGATTCAAGAGAAAACATGACTGTTGCCAGACTCTTATTTTTTAGCGACTAAATTAAAATGGTTATTAGAAAATACTCCAGAAGCAAAGAAACTGGCTGATAAGGGTGAGCTTGCCTTTGGAACGATAGACAGTTTTCTTATTTGGCGCTTAACTAAAGAACACTTGCATTTAACAGACATTACTAATGCATCGCGTACCATGTTATTTAACATTAAAACTGAACAATTGGATTTGCATTTATTGGATTATTTCGCAATTCCAGGTTCTGTTTTGCCTAAGGTATGTGCAAGCGACGGTCATTTCGGAGTCATCGATAAACAATGGCTTGGTATGGAGTTGCCTATTACTGGAGTTGCAGGCGATCAACAAGCGGCGATGGTGGGGCAGGGTTGTTTCAATATGGGAATGATTAAAGCAACTTTTGGCACTGGTGGTTTTTTAATGCTTAATACTGGACGTAAACCGGTTTTATCCCAACATAAGCTTTTAACAACAATTGCCTATAAGATACAAGGAAAAACTGTATATGGGTTATAAGGGAGCATCTATCATGCTGGTTCTACCGTCAAATGGCTGCGTGATAAGATGACGTCAGACCGCACCCGCAAAGCAGGTGGCTTGACGGTGGAGAGCAGCCACAAGGGCTGCCGGCGATTAGTTCAAACTAACTTTAAAAATTACCTTTCTCATCAGCACCGCTCGTTTTATCGAGCTGCTCCTGATTTTGAATATATTCCCTAAGTGTAACTACTCACCCCTATACGCCACTGCGTGTCGTACAGGGGTGAACGAACTATATTTAGAAAAAAATTGAAGTGCGCCACGAAAGTGCACGATCTCTAGTAGCTTAAAGTGCTACCGGGAAAGCGCGACCTAGCGCATTTCGTACTTAGCCTTGGGCTGTATGTGGTAACGCGTATGGTTAATCGTAGGCAAAGGAAGTTGTAAGCCGTAAGCCTCAAGGTTGAAGTGATTGAGCTCCGTTAAGTTTAGTATGAGAGGTTGCCCATGGTCTTTTGATACCTGAAGGCAACAGTGAATGAGATAATAAAT
>JBOFJV010000081.1:0-7234 GCA_051657005.1 Legionella sp.
GGAATCACAGAAGGGTGTCATCGTAAAATGAAAATCATTCAGCGAAGAGCTTATGGTTTTAGAAATTTTGAAAATTACAGAGTGCGTGTTAAGGTGCTCTGTGGGTGATTAGAGCTGCCCCCTTAAATGGGAAAGAGCCCAAAATAATCGTCTAGATGGTCTTCAATTTCTTGCAGTTGCGCAATGTAGTTGGTGAAAGTCCTATCAAAATCTTCGCGTGTATTATTTTTATTGACTAGAGATTCAATTGCCTCTAATGCAGTAAAACGATCTTGATACACATCAAGCAGTTTTAACTTCACCGCTTGTGAGTTACTTACCATCCCTTTAGCAGCACGTTCATGTGCTTTAACTCTATAGTGTCCGAGTGTGCCGATGACTTTAGAAGTAATCAAATGGTTTTTTATAATCCCCCAGCGCACAGCCTGCTTTAATTTTTCCGGGTTGCTTTGCCAAAGACAAGCATGTGGATCATTGTTTTTAGTGATGAATTTAATGTGATGTGGTGCATCATGCGACAGTTTTGTTCTATATACATCATGGCGTTTCGTAGCACCAACCCATGGAACTGAAGATGTCCTTGGTAAAGACAGGGTGGATTCACTATTTAACGTAAACTCCCTATAACGCTGTTGATTTGAGCGTTCCAACAACACCTTTGCGCTATCAGCAACCATTCTACAACCTCTCAATCAATGTAATCGATGATGAATGACAACGCTTGAGCTATTATACAGATCAAATATTAACCAAAAATTAACACAATATTAATCACAGATGATTTTTTTATTCAGGCTATAAATCCGCTACTGTTTCTTTTTTTCACCCATATCCACGGACCAGCCACCTCCTAGCGCTTTAATGAGCTGAATACTTGCAACTTGACGTCGCACACGGATATTGACCAGTGACAGTTCTGATTGTAATGCTGTATTTTCAACCACAACAACTTGCAGAAACGTAACAAGTCCGCCTTTATATCGATAAATCTCTTGATTCCAGGCACGGATGGCAGCTCGTGTTGCTGCTGATTGAGTACGCAGTTCTTTATCCAGCTGGTGAATCGCTACCAAACTGTCTTCAACATCCTGGAAAGCAGTTAACACTGTTTGTCGATAATTTGCGACTGTTTCATAGTATTGTGCTTTCGCTTGATTTAATAAGCCTCGTAGCCGGCCGCCATCAAATAGTGTTGCCTCAACCAAAGGTTGGGATACGGTTAAAATGCTCAAAGGGCCAAGTGACCAAAACAGACTGGATTTTGAAATAAGATTCGCCAGACTTTGGCTTTGAAAACCACCAGTACCGGTTAAATCAATCACCGGGAAAAAAGCAGCTCGCGCTACGCCAATATTTGCATTCGCAGCGATAACACGTGACTCAGCCGCAACAATATCAGGCCGACGCTCTAAAAGAGTTGATGGATAATTAGGCGCTATGGCAAGAACGGTTCGTGGTAATTTCGCCGGAGAAAGTGAAAAATTACTGGGTATTTCTCCAATTAATACTGCGATTGCATGTTCAAGCTGTGCTCTTTGTAAGCGAATATCTGCAGCCAGGGTTTTTGCATTTTCAAGTTGCGTCTCCGCCTCATCAACATCAGCAATCGGCGAAGCCCCGCCTTTATAGCGTTGTTTTGTCAAAAAAAGTGCTTTTTCATAAGCGACAACAGTAGTATCCAAGATACGTTGTGCTTCATCACTTCCTCTTAATGAAAAATAATCATTAGCCAGTTCTGCTTGTAAACTCAAGCGTATTGAGGCTAAATCAGCAGCGCTTGCTTTAGCAAGGCCTTCCTTGGTTGTTACCGCATTACGGATACTTCCCCACGCATCTACTTCGTAACTCAAATAAGCACCGACTAAGGCATTATTGTAAACAAACTTGTTGGGCGGATTTGCTATTGTATGGGAACTTTCTTCTCTGCTCCCATTAAATAAACCTTGAATGGTCGGAAAAAAATACGACCTTGACACTTGTACTAAAGACATCGCTTCTTGAAAACGGGCATACTCCAGTTTTAAATCTTGGTTCGCGAGATTCAATCGGTTTTGTAAATCATCTAATACCGGATCATGGAAAGCGTGCCACCACGCACCAGGACCTATAATTGTCGGCGTGGATTTAATCGCTACCCATTGCCCTGGTTCTTTAAATTGCTCCGGAATCGGCATCGCAGGGCGATGATATTTCGGCGCCAAAGAGCAACTCGCTAGAGCAAAAGCAACAACACATGTACCTAACACTCTTTTCATGAAACAACTCGCACGGTTTCTCCATCAATGATGGCATCAGGAGGGTTTAGTACGATCCGGTCACCAGGCATTACCCCGGTTGCAATTTCAACTGTTGAACCAAAATCACGACGCACAGTAATTGATTTTAAAACGACCTTATTATTCTTATCCAATGTCGCAACTTGTAAGCCTTGGGCTTGAAAAAGTAACGTATTCACCGGCAATATTACGGTATTAGGTGGCGAAGTAAAAGAAAACAAAACTTCAGTATATCCTCCGGGAAACAACAGTCCCGTTTTGTTTTCCGCATAAAACTGTGCCAATAAAGTCCGTGTATTGGGATCAATTGCATGTGCCGTATTATACAACTTCGCAGGGAAGGTCTTTTTGGGATGCTCAGCAAAATGCAGTTGAACCTTCATGTCATGCTTAACGCGGGCAGAATAATACTGTGGAATTTTTACATAAACGCGTAAAGGGTTTGTTTGCGCCATGCGAAATAAAGGTCGTGCGGTTGAGCTACTCCCTGCATCAATCAAATCACCAATATCCGTGGCACGGTCAGTAATGACCCCATCAAATGGAGCTATCACTCGTTCGAAACCGACCAACTCCTGTAATTTCTGAAGATAGGCCTGGGCTGAAAACATGGTTGCTTCAAAAGCAGATGCTGAACTCACTTTCTCATCAGTTTCCTGCTGTGAAACCGATTCCGTTTTGACTAAATTAAGCCAGCGCTTTGCAGTAATTTGTGCTAATTGATTATTCGCTATTGCAGTTTTCAAATCCGCTTTTGCCTGACGTTCCTGGGCATCGAGCTCAGGGGTTTCGATGACGGCAAGTAAATCGCCCTTTTTTACGCGACTGCCAATATCGACATACCATTTTTTTACATAACCATTAGTTCGCGCATAAATAGGCGACTCATGCCAAGCTTGAACATTACCTGGCAAAATAATTTTATTAACCCCTGTTTTCTGCTTTGCAACGATCACTCGAACTACAGGAACAGCATCAGCTCTGGTCTCATTTCGTAGGTGGACGGCAGCATAAACACGCATGATGATCAGTATTAAGAGAATAAATAAAAAAATCGAAATACCGATAATCAGACGTCTATGCTTGTGATTATGTACATAGGATTGAATCATTTTATGCATCTTCTTTCCTTTGCTTCTTCTTTAATTTGCGTTCATGAATGACATAAAAAACAGATGGAACAAAAAAGAGCGTGGCCATCGTTGCAAAAGACAAACCACCGATTACTGCCCGCCCTAATGGAGCATTCTGTTCACCCCCATCACCCAAACCCAAGGCCATGGGAAACATACCAATAATCATCGCTAATGCAGTCATCATAACCGGTCTTAAACGAGTATTTCCTGCCTCAAGAGCAGCTTGCATAGGATTATTTTCAGAAGCAAGATGATCTCTTGCAAAACTAATGATAAGGATACTATTTGCCGTAGCAACCCCCATACACATAATTGCTCCGGTTAAAGCAGGCACACTCAACGGAGTATGAGTAATAAATAACATACAGGCAATCCCGGCTATTGCTGCAGGAAGTGCCGTAATAATAATGAAGGGGTCAGTCCATGATTGAAAATTGATAACGATCAACAAGTAAACCAGTAAAATGGAAAAAGCCAATCCCCAATAAAGGCCACTAAACGCATGTTGCTTGGTTGTAATTTGCCCCCGGATAACAACGGATGAGCCTTTAGGAACATCTTTACTCGTCGCATCAATGATTCGCTGAATATCCTTTGCTACCGCTCCCAAATCCCTATCCTGAACCGAAGCAAAAATATCAATTACGGGTTGAACGTTATAATGCGACTCGACAACCGAAGTCCAGGTACGTTTCACTTTGGCTATAGCACCTAATATTTGCAGCTGACTTGGCCGAGATAAACTACCGATCGGGATATTACGTAAATCGTTTAAGGACGTCATAACATATTGTGGCGCCTGAACCACAATAGGATAGGAAACACCATTTTTAGGATCCAGCCAAAACGTTGGTGTCGTTTGAAAACTTCCTGACAAGGTAACCAACAAATCAGAAGCTACCTGCAACTGAGTAAAGCCCAGTTCTTGTGCCAAACTCCGATCGACATCGACAAAAAACTCAGGATAATTATTGTGTTGTCTTATGCGAACATCCGTCAATCCTGGAACTTCTTTTAATTGACTCATTAACTTATTGGCATACTGCGCATTATCCTCTTTTTTCAGCCCAATGACCTGAACATTAATTGGCGAAGGTAATCCGAAGTTAATGATTTGATTCACGATATCAGCTGGTAAAAATGCAAAAGTAACTGAGGGAAACTTGTCTCTTAAAATACTCCTTAATTGATGAACATAATCATCACTAGGACGATGGCCATCTTTAAGTGAAATTGCGATATCAGCATCCTCAGGACCATTTGTTGCTGAGTTACTGTATGACAAGTTGATACCGCTGACTGGCAAACCTATATTATCAACAATACTGTCTAAATCTCTAGGAGGAATAACCTGTCGAATAACCGAATCAATATTATCAACAAAACGAGCCGTTTCTTCTACCCGAGTCCCCGTTGGCGCACTAATGTGTAATTTAATTTGCCCTGCATCGACGCTAGGGAAAAAATTAGAACCAAGCCATGGCCAGAGACATATTATGGAAAGGATAACAAAACCCAAAAAACAGGGGATAAAAATCTTGGCGTTTTGCAATACCTTTGATAAAAGCGCAAGATAACGAGCCCGCAGTTCATTAAATTTTTCTTCGAATTTCGCATGCATTCGAGCCAATCGGCCTTTTTCCTCTCCCTCTGACTCTGCATGTCGATGTAGCCAGTATTTTGCTAAAGTTGCAACCAGCGTTCGCGATAGAATATAAGACATGAGCATCGCAAAAATGACTGCCTCAGCCATAGGAACAAACAGATACTGAGCAACGCCACCTAAAAAGAACATGGGAACAAAAACGATACAAATACATAAGGTAGAAACCAACGCAGGTATCGCAATTTGTTTTGCACCATCAAGGATTGCCTGCTCTACTTCTTTGCCTTGCTCTAAATTCCAGTTAATGTTTTCAATCGCAACGGTCGCATCATCAACCAAAATACCTACTGCCAGAGCCAAACCACCTAAAGTCATAATATTAATGGTTTCACCTAAAGCAGAAAGAAGCGTAATTGAGGTAATAATGGATAAAGGAATGGACAAGGTAATGATAATAGTACTACGCACACTGCCCAAGAAGAGTAAAATCATCAGACCAGTTAAGGCTGCAGCAATAATCCCTTCGGTAATAACACCCTTAATTGCTGCCGTGACAAAAATTGATTGATCGCTCAAATAGGATAATTTAAGCCCATCTGGGAGCATCTCTTTAATTTTGGGAATTAACGCCTTAACGCGACTCACAATATCTAAAGTTGAGGCATTCCCAGTTTTTTGTACGGACATCATTACGGCTCGATATCCGTCTACCCTAACAATATTTGTTTGAGGTGCAAATCCGTCACGAACATGAGCCACATCGCGAATATACAATACACGCCCAGGGGTTGCTTTCACGGGGACATCATTTAATTCAACAGCAGCAAGAGGACTCCCGTTCAATTTGACGATGTATTCATATTCGCCTATTTTCTGGGTACCCGCAGGAATAATTAGGTTTTGGTTCAAAATGGCTGCATTCACTTCTTGTGCCGAGATTCCATAAGTTTGCATGGCTTGAGTATCCAAATCGACTTGGACTTGTCGTACTTTACCACCATAAGGATAAGGCAACGCTGCGCCTTGTACAGTAGCCAACTGGGTACGAATAAAGTTATTCCCCAAGTCATTTAATTTTTGCTCAGGAATCGTTGAACTTGAGAGCACTAATTGCAATACAGGTACCGTTGAGGCTTTATAACTCAAAACCAAAGGAGGTAAAGTTCCTGGCGGCAAGTTCCGCAACATCATTTGTGCAATTGCAGTCACTTGGCTTAGCGCCATATCGACGTTGACATCTGGTTGAAAGAATAACTTAATCACGCTGACGCCAATTAAAGACTCTGACTCAATATGCTCAATGTCATTTACGGTAGTGGTTACTGCGCGCTCAAATACGCTGGTAATGCGATCGCCCATTTCATTAGGAGGCAATCCGGTGTAGGTCCATACGACACTGACGACGGGAATATTTATATCAGGAAAAATATCCGTAGGGGTACGCATTATGGCTAAAGGCCCAATGATAAGAAGCATAAGCGCCATTACAATAAACGTATACGGCCGCGACAGGGCAATCCACACAATCCACATAAAGATCTAAGTACTCAGTCCTAATAGCCGGCCATTATATCAACAAAAATACTTAAAAGTTAAGAAGAAAATGATTTAATTGCTAATGGACTGATTCTTAATTAATTAATTACTTGGGCGATTATCTTATTTTTTCCGTCTTTTTTAGCTTGATATAAGGTTTTATCGGCCGCAGTAATTACGGTTTGCATGTCTAAGGACCTAAATGAAGATACACTGATAATTCCCATACTAAGTGTCACATTTTTATACTGATTATTATTACTGAATCGGTCTTGGAGGGTATCACAAAAATTGATTACATCAGGAGGCGGCATATGTGACAAAATTAAGGCAAATTCATCGCCACCTAGACGAAAAATAATGTCATTGGCACGTCGTACCGATTGTCTTAATGAATTTGCCACGTAAATCAAAAAATCATCTCCAGAGGGATGACCAAATGTATCGTTCACGTATTTAAAATTATCAACATCAATCAGAATTAAATTAATCGCATATTGATTTCTTTGGGATTTTCTCATTTCGTTATTAAAAATCATATCAAAGTGCGCCACGAAAGTGCACGACAGCTAGTAGCTGAAAGTGCTACCGGGAAAGCGCTACCGAGCGCATTTCGTACTTAGCCTTGGGCTGTATGTGGTAACGCGTATGGTTAAGCGTAGGCAAAGGAAGTTGTAAGC
>JBOFJV010000082.1:0-6982 GCA_051657005.1 Legionella sp.
GCTCTCATCACGTTTCCTCAACAAAGGCAAAATCACCCATCGGCCTTCCCCATGTGCTTGGTTTTCCCAAGCTCAGAGTACTATGCCTCATCTGACTCCCTATCTTTTAATTTTCGCCATCTCAACTCCATCGTTTTTACACTTGTCGGTTGATACTCACCTCCTTTTGAGAGCGGATAGGGGGCCTCCCACGTTTACACTATCGCTTTCGTTGCACGCCATGCTCTCAGACTCAGGAGGCGGCGAATGATTCGAACCGATTTATTATCTCATTCACTGTTGCCTTCAGGTATCAAAAGACCATGGGCCACCTCTCATACTAAACTTAACGGAGCTCAATCACTTCAACCTTGCGGATTACGGCTTACAACTTCCTTTGCCTACGCTTAACCATACGCGTGACCACATACAGCCCAAGGCTAAGTACGAAATGCGCTCGGTCGCGCTTTCCCGGTAGAACTTTCAGCTACTAGCGGTCGCGCACTTTCGTGGCGTACTTCAATTTTTTTCTAAATATAGTTCGTTCACCCCTGTACGACACGCAGTGGCGTATAGGGGTGAGTAGTTACAATTTCCATTGATCTTATTGCAAGTTTTTTTGGAAATAAGTCAAGTCATTCGGGCTTGTTTAGAGCCTAGAGGAAACCAAAGAAGAAATTCGTACTACCTGTTATTTAAAAACCATCACATGCATCACATTGAAGGAATGAATGACGCCTTTTCGTATTTTGGCTAGCGAAAAGGCGCAACAGAAAATAAAAAAGTATTACTGAATCACTGGAAGTTGCGGAGCCGCTTTGCGAGTTGGCCCTGGTGTTGATTTTTGGGTTGGATCTTTAGATGCATACGTTTTTTGTTCCGCTTTTTGCTTTTTGGCCGGAGCATGCTGCGCCTTCATTTGATCATAATATCGATTATCTGCTTGCTCTGAGTGTTGCATGTCCATACACGCACATAATCCCAAAGACAGAGCAATCCCAAAACACCATTTTAGTGATTTAAAACTCAGCATTATTAGCTCCCTGCTTTTGTTAGTTAGGAAATTAATATAAATTAAAAAAAACAAAATCACCACCGAAAATAAGCAAGAATTTTTTTTTCATGTAAAATCCATATAATCAAACCCATCTTCCATTCAATTAAAGGATTTAAAAGATGATTTATCCCAATATACTTGCCACAATCGGACATACTCCAGTAGTAAAAATAAACCGTATCGTACATGATTTGGATTGTGAATTGTATGCCAAATGTGAATTTTTTAATCCTGGCGGCTCAGTTAAAGATCGTATTGGGTATGAAATGGTCGTTCATGCAGAACGAGATGGCCATATCAAACCAGGAGATACACTGATTGAACCTACCTCCGGAAATACGGGCATAGGCATTGCGTTAGCAGGGGCTGTATTAGGCTACAAAGTAATTATCACCATGCCTGAAAAAATGAGCCAAGAAAAACAATCTGTTTTAGAGCGTTTAGGAGCAAAAATTTATCGAACACCAACGGAAGCTGCATACGATGACCCAGAGAGCCATATCTCGTTAGCGAAGAAACTCAATGCAGAAATTCCTAATTCATACATTTTGGATCAATACGCTAATCCCAATAACCCCAATGCCCATTACCACGGTACTGCGCAAGAAATTATTAACGATTTTGGAAAAGATCTGCATATGATTGTCGCAGGTGTAGGAACGGGTGGCACAATTACAGGTATTGCAAGGCGGCTCAAAGAATATAACCCTTCGATTCAAATGATTGGTGTCGATCCCGATGGTTCACTTCTTGGTGGTGGTACAGAAGTTAAACCCTATGCAGTCGAAGGGATTGGTTATGATTTCTTCCCTGATGTTTTAGACAATCGTTTAATCGATAAATACATTAAAACAAATGATCACAATTCATTTCGTACAGCACGTGATTTGATTCGTGAAGAAGGCTTATTGGTTGGCGGCTCATCGGGGGCGGCAATGTGGGCGGCGCTACAAGCCGCAAAATCCTTAAGCAAAGGCCAAAAATGTTTGGTTATTTTACCGGATTCAATTCGTAATTATATGTCTAAATTTGCGAATGATGAATGGATGCAAACAAACGGTTTTTTGTAACAGCGAGAAGGCGTCAACTTAAGGGATAATCGTATCCTGGGTGCAGCACAGCGGAACCAGAAGTTCAGAATCAAATCAATAAACCCGGGTTACGCTGCGTTGCACCCAGACTACGAGTCCGTGCAATTTTTCGCTTACTGCTCACGAAGATAATTGATTTACCGCTATCTCAGAGCAAGAGTCGCTTGACCCTCTGCTTGATCAAACAGGCCATCGGGCTCAACTTGATTTTTACTAATCCACTCTGACAAAGCACCTGCCAAGAGCTCGATCATTTGTTGCTCACGTTTTTTGGGTGCGGTGGCAATAACAGGATTTCCTTTTGATTGCTCAAGCGCAGATAGAGATACGGTATCGTGCGATTGTTCAGGTAAAAAGGTAATGTAAAGTTGTACGAGCTGTTCTCGGGTGAGTTCACCTGCGTCAACCATGCTCATAATGGTCTTACGCCATTGTCCATAAGAAGCCAATAATTGATTATTGTCTTCCGCAATTACATTCAGGATATGACTCAAGGTTTCTCCCTCTTCCTTTGTCATCTCAACAGGTTGAGGTGCATTAATGGCCAGTCGGCCAACGTAAGCATAATCTGCTTTATGATTTTGTTTTACTGCAGGAAAATATCTGCCGCCTTGAACGTGAATAACTAAATTAAGTTTAACAGACATTATGCATCTCCCTCATCTCCAACATACACCTCTCTTTTTCTCAATTCCTTCCCAAGCTCTTTAAAAGATAAAGTAATATCCATTCCCAGTGCGTGTGCTAAAGCATTTAAAGCACTGGCTGGTAGTTCAACTTGGGGATCACGCAAATAACTCTTTGGAGTTTCAGCGCTTAACCCATCAAAAATTTCACGATACTTTAAAGGATGAGTATATAATTCATCAACAGCAAGCTGGCGTAACACGTAAGCCATACATTCTACTAATTCTGATTTACGAGAACTATTCAATAATATTCCCATACGCTCAGGGAGCGTTAAATAAGGTTGGTTACTGATGTATTTAGGGAAGTGTTGATAAAAACGCTCCAGAATTTTTTTCAATACAACCTCGTTTCCCCGTTGGGCACTGCTTTGTAATGCATCGATTAAAGCCACTGCAGCAGCATGAAATTGATCACTACCCACATCAATGAACGTATATTCATCGCTAGGCTTGGCTCCCTGATGCGAAAGAGTTTTATTGGTAAAAAATCCACTCGTAAGTGCCATAATACTCGCCAACCTTTAATATAGTTCCATTCTAATGAATCAGAATTAAGGAAATATTAACTAATCGACACCATGACATATAAATTTACACTTAATTTTTCTAAAATAAAATTATAGTAATAAAATAATACTTAACATTATAATTCTATACTAGATGCTGTAAATTTACTCGGAAGCATTAAATATAATAGAACGAATTTATTTTTTTGATGATAAAATTGTGTGACGAGCTCACATTAATTAAGGAATAGCATGGAACATTATCAGGATGATGATTTAGTTCGTGTCAAAGACACTGTTGCGACATACCAGTGAATTTATCGCCTATTTCACACTCATTGAAACAAAAATGTTGGAATGGCGCCGAGAGATTGAGCAGCAGGCGTAGCGTCTGCAGCATCAACAAGAAAAACTAAGCTCACTGACTGAAAAATCCATAGAAAAAATTGATCATCATGGCACACAGACCATGCAACGCATGACGCATGAATTGAATCAGTATGATCCATATCATTTCCAACGGATTGCCCATGAAAGCTGTGAACAGGTGAGGCATTCGGCCAATGATGCAGTGAACAAAAGCAGCAAACTACTCCGCCTTTTTCAACTGAGTTTTGTTTTATTTGCAGTAATTACAACTTTTCTCACCGCGTTCATTGTCGCACTGTACCTAAGTGGCGAACTGCCCTGGGAAATACACCTTAAAGCAAAAAATGAGCGAAACCTGGGAAAAGCACTGCTGCAAGCAGTGGCCTAATTTAAGCCAAGAAGAACAGGCAAAAATAATGGGCTATATTAACAATTACTAGGTCTGATTGACATGAGAACCGACCATGCAATAATAGATTGTTTACAAACTCGCTAAGAAATCTGCGAGGCGAACTCATGACCATTTATGAAAAAGGATTTGTCCTTGAGTCATTCACCCATCTATTTTATTTTGCTTCTGTTGTGTCTCACATTAGTTTTTCATTTGCTCTGCAAAAGGAAACAAATCCGCATCAATCGCTGGCAAAAATCATTGAATTTGCAAATACACGCCCCAATTTTTCACCAACTGTATCACGACGCAAATGGTTTTATCCTGTCACAACAAGCTCGGCAAACAGGACACGATGCACTGGAGCATTCCTATGGAGAAATTGAGTTCACCTCATTTATTGCGCTTTTGTCCTTAATACAACCCGATGAACATACGGTGTTCTATGATTTAGGTTCTGGAGTAGGTAAAGCGGTATTGGCATGCAGCATGGTTTTCCCAGTACGTAAAAGTGTCGGTATTGAATTGTTTCCGGAACTCTATTTTGATGCATGCAAACGCGTTGAATTGTTAGCAAAAATTAACGGTTATACAGAACAAGCAAAAAAAATTCATTTTGTATTAGGGGATTTTTTCGATGCGAATTTAAATGATGCGACACTTATTTTTATTAATTCCACCGCTTTTTTTGGCCCACGATGGAAAAACATTTGCGCCAAACTGGATATGCTTCCTCATCTCAATACCGTGATTACAACCAGCAAGGCCTTAATCAGTACTCATTTCAAGCAAACCGTACGCACTAAAATTGAAATGAGTTGGGGCGTAGTCTTCGCTTACATTCATATTCGAAAAACAAATTCAGACTAACTGTCTTGAAAATATTGAATAATTTTTTTCCCAGTCTATACTTATAAAACAAGGGACAATTGTCAGCGCCTAATCTGTATTGGTAGCAGACTTTGATACCCGCGACAACAAGAGGTGGGTATGATTAAATCGGAACTCATTGAACACATCGCTGCTCGAATGACGCATCTTACTGAAAAGCAAGTAGCTGATGGAATAAATAGGATATTAGAATTAATGAGTGATGCACTCATTAAAAATCAAAGAATAGAAATTCGTGGCTTCGGTAGCTTTTCCCTTCATTATCGACCACCGCGCAATGCACATAACCCCAAGACTGGAGAAAAAGTAGTGACTAAAGCGAAATACAGTCCTCACTTTAAGCCAGGCAAAGAGTTACGTGAGCGAGTTGATGCATCGCGTGATAAATATAAATTACCTGATGAAGAATAAATGATTTAATTTATTCATCGTAAGCGTGCAAGTAATGCAACTTAAGAGATCATTGTAGCCTGGGTACAGCGCAGCGAAACCATGGTTTATTAATTTAACTCAGTCCCCCTGGTTCCGCTGCGCTACACCCAGGCTACGATTTAGTGCCATTTTTTCCTTAAGTTGGCGCCATTACTCACCATCAAGTCGCGGCAAAGTAACCCCGGTTTGCCATTGATATTTACCCTTGCGATCTTTGTAAGACACGGCGCAAACTTCTGAAGCTTCTAAAAAGAGCATTTGTGCCACACCTTCATACGCATAAATTTTAGCAGGTAATGTGGTTGTGTTAGAAAACTCTAACGTGACATGTCCTTCCCACTCGGGCTCTAATGGTGTCACATTTACAATGATTCCGCAACGTGCATAAGTCGATTTGCCAAGACAAATGGTTAGAATATTACGGGGAATGCGGAAATACTCAACTGTTCGTGCTAAAGCAAAGGAGTTGGGAGGAATAATGCATACATCGGACTGAACATCGACAAAACTATTTTCATCGAATGCTTTAGGATCGACAATAGCTGAATTAATGTTGGTGAAAATCTTAAATTCGTTGGCGCAACGCACATCGTATCCATAACTGGACACACCATAGGAAATAATCCGTCCGTTATCATTTTCCCGTACTTGGCCTGACTGAAATGGGGATATCATCCCATGTTCAAGCGCCATTTTCTCTATCCAGCTATCTGATTTAATCGACACAATAAAACCTCATGACTTCTTCAAAAAGACTGTTCTATCATAAAAGTCAAACAAACGAAAGTTTGTAGTAGATATTACTGCGAAGAATTGTACCCAAATTGAGTGTCTGCGGACTAAAAAATTTAAACAGTTTAATCTCTGCGTCAGCCTGTATTGCAATCGCTCGAATCATGCTCTCATCTAAATCAACGCGCTTAATTTCAACATTGGAAACTTTGATACCCCAATTATCAGTTTGTGAATCCAGGTTTTTTGCACATCGCTATTTAAGCGCTCGCGTTCCGATAGCATTTCATCCAATTCTACCGAACGCAAGGTAGTTTGTGCCAATTGGCTTGTTGCTTCGTAATAGTTCTCCACTTGTATAATTGCATTTTCCGGAGCTACAACTCGAAAAGACAATACCGCGTTGACTCGTACTGAAACGTTATCTTTGGAAATCACATCTTAACTGGGCACATCCATCACTATAGTGCGTAAATCTACTCGCACCACTTGCTGAATGACTGGAATGATGAGTACAAGACCGTGACCTTTAACACGCCAGAAACGTCCCAACATAAACACCACTCCGCGTTCATATTCTCGAAACACTTTAATTGCAGAAATGAGTAACAAAAGGTAACTACTCACCCCTATACGCCACTGAGTGTCGTACATGGGTGAACGCACTATATTTAGAAAAAAATTGAAAAAAATCAAAAAAATCAAAAAATACTTGACATGTTTTTTGTGTTAAATTTCAAAATTCACTGAACGGCCCAAAATCTGCATTAGAAGCACCCTTGCAGATCCACCAAGATCATAAAAGCCTCGAAGGGGAAAGAAACGCTGTCGTGACAAAAGATAAC